>CANLEG010000016.1 GCA_947489605.1 Actinomycetota bacterium | reverse complement strand
TCTTCTCTGTGATTGCGCTAAAGGAAAGAGTTTTAATTTAGCGAATTTTTCGGATTATCTAGATTTACTTACCGACGATTTCTCGGCTACCAGATGAGGTAAAACTTAGCACACCGAGTTGGGCTATTCAACTCCGTGAGTCGAAATGCCGAGCTTCTGAGCGGCAAATGAGCCAGCTCCAACCTTGATAACTGCTTCAACTTCGAGATCATCAAGTGTGTGCAGAACTAATACTGAGGGGCCAGCGCCAGAAATCATTGCGGGAACACCAGCAGCACGAAGTTTAGTTACGAGTGCCATTGATTTTGGCATAGCTTCTGCTCGGTAATTTTGGTGAAGTAAATCTTCGGTTGCTTCTAATAGTAAGTCTGGACGAGATTGAATTGCGTGAACCAGTAACGCTGCTCTAGATGCATTTAAAACTGCATCTTGGTGTGGAATTGTTTCGGGCAATAATTTGCGGGCCTTAGAAGTTGAAAGGTGGGCTTCTGGAATAAACACCAGTGCTTTAATTCTTGGATCCACTTTAATTGTAACGCCGCGACCAACGCCACTTGTCCATGCAATTGTTGCACCTCCAAGAACCGCAGCTGCAATATTGTCTGGATGTCCTTCAAGTTCAGTTCCAAGTTTGATCATCGCTTCATCAGTTAATAATTGTTCTCCGCCAAGAACCAGAGAACGCGCAAGGGCAAGTCCGCCAATAATCGCTGCGGCAGAAGAGCCAAGACCGCGACCATGTGGAATCACATTTAATTGACGAAGTGCAATCCCTTTAGGTTTCTGTCCCATATGTTCAAAGCCATGGAGCATCGCTTTGATAACTAAATTATTCTTATCTGTCTTTATATCTGCGCTACCTTCACCAGAAACATCAACGTCAAAAGTTGCATCATCTAATACTTGTGCGGCATAACGATCGCGAAGATCAAGCGCTAAACCTAAAGTGTCGAATCCAGGCCCCAGGTTTGCACTGGTAGCAGGAACACTTACTTGTGCCATTGTGGCTTTAAAAGTTAACCGGCTCTTTGCGTTCGACATTATGCGAGTCCAATCACTTCGGCAGCACGCTTAACATCAACTGGAATAACAGTTGGAGCGTCAGCATGATCTAAAATCCAACCAACATCTTTCAAACCATTTCCAGTAACAGTAATAACAATTCGCTTATCCTTCGGCAATTTACCCTGTGCCTTTTTCTTAATTAGTCCAGCAATTCCAGCGGCGCTAGATGGTTCTACGAAAATTCCTTCTTTGGCTGCTACTAACCGATATGCCGCAAGAATTTCTTCATCAGTGACTGAATCAATTAAACCGCCAGATGAATCGCGTGCTTCAACCGCTTGCTTCCACGAAGCAGGGTTTCCGATACGAATTGCAGTTGCAATAGTGTCTGGATTCTTAACAATTTCCCCTAAAACAATTGGTGCCGAACCAGCGGCTTGAAAGCCCCACATTTGTGGCAACTGTTTAGAAAGTCCGTCTTTGAAATATTCTTTATAGCCCATCCAATATGCAGTTATGTTTCCGGCATTTCCAACTGGCATAACGTGAAGATCAGGCGCATCGCCCAACATATCTACGACTTCGAAACTTGCGGTTTTCTGCCCATCAATTCGGTATGGGTTAACTGAGTTAACTAGCGCAACTGGATACTTTTCCGATAATTCGCGGGCTAAATTTAAACAATCATCAAAATTTCCATCAACTTGTAGAAGAGTAGAACCATGCGCGATTGCTTGCGCAAGTTTGCCCATTGCAATCTTTCCTTCCGGAACCAATACAACGGGACGCATTCCAGCCTTTGTTGCGTATGCCGCAGCACTTGCCGAAGTATTTCCGGTTGATGCACAAATAACCGCTTTCGCACCAGCTTCACCAGCTTTTGAAATTGCCATTGTCATTCCGCGATCTTTAAATGAACCTGTTGGATTTACGCCTTCAACTTTTAACCAAATTTCATTGTCTAACATTGCTGATAAAACACATGCATAAACTAGCGGTGTTCCACCTTCACGTAGCGAAACAATTGGAGTCTTCGAAGAAACTGGTAACCGATGTCGGTATTCCTCAATTACACCACGCCATTGATGCGCGCCTTTTTTCTTAAAGATACTCATGTGCTCATACCTTCAACTCTAATTACGCTCGCTACATCTTTTACAGCATCAAGACTTGATAAGTCTGAAACAGTTGAGGCTAAAGCAGCATCTGTTGCCTTGTGAGTCATAACAATTAATTCTGCATTATCACCGCGACCAGTTTGACGGACAGTTTGAATTGAAACGTCATGCTTAGCAAAAGTCTGTGCAACAGCCGCAAGAACGCCAGGGCGATCTGCAACATCTAACCGGATTAAATAGCGAGTTTTTGTTGATCCCATTGGTGCAATTCCAAGATCTGCATAATCACTTTCGCGTGGACCAAGGCCACCACTTACTCTGTGTCTTGCAACTGCAACTAAATCTCCCAGAATTGCTGAAGCAGTTGGTGCGCCACCTGCACCACGACCATAGAACATCATTGCACCAGCGGATTCAGATTCAACGAATACTGCATTGAAAGCTTCGCGAACAGATGCCAGTGGATGGCTACGAGAAATCAAAGTTGGATGCACGCGAACACTTATCTTGCCTTCGTTTGTAAGTTCCGCGATTGCAAGTAATTTAACAACTAAATCAAGTGACTTTGCAACGGCAACATCAGTGTCAGTAATTTTTGTAATACCTTCACGATATACATCAGAATCTGTAACGCGAGAGTGGAAGGCAAGTCCAGCTAAAATCGCAGCCTTTGCCGCAGCATCAAAACCTTCAACATCTGCAGTTGGGTCGGCCTCTGCAAAACCAAGTGCTTGAGCTTCGGCAAGTGCGTCACTAAATGCCGCACCAGATTCATCCATCTTGGTCAGAATAAAGTTTGTTGTTCCGTTTACGATTCCCATAACACGTTGGATATGGTCACCTACAAGTGATTCGCGAAGCGGTCGCAAAATTGGAATCGCACCAGCAACTGCTGCTTCGTAATACAGATCAACGCCACCCTTATCTGCCGCCGCAAACAATTCTGCTCCATGCTTTGCAAGCAGCGCTTTGTTAGCAGTGACAACGGACTTACCATTTTTCAGCGCTTCAAGAATCAAAGTTTTAGCCGGTTCAATTCCACCGATAACTTCGATTATCAAATCAATATTTGTATCTTTAACAATTGAATCAAGGTCTGCAGTTAATAATTCTTTTGCAACGTTTGGCCGAGCCAGATTGCGAACACCAATCTTTACTAAATCCAATTGCGCACCTGATCTGGCGGTTAAGTCTTTCTGATTCGCAATAATTAGACGTGCGACTTCGCCTCCAACAACACCGCAGCCGAGCATGCCGACGCGAAGAGTTTTCTGCGAATTCATTGGACTATTCTCCCCTATTTTTTCCCGATGCCGAACGCTATTTATAAGCCGAACGCTATTTAATAGTGCGCGGTGCCTCAACTACATCTAAAGCGAGTAAATCGGCCTCAGATTCCCTGCGCAATATGGTTCGGGCTGACCCATTTGCAACAGATATCACTGCGGGCTTCAACATATGGTTGTAATTGCTAGCCATGCTTCTGCCATATGCCCCGGTTGCGGGAATTGCCAAAATATCGCCGGGCGCAACATCACTAGGAAGATCTATCTCTCGAATAATAATGTCGCCAGTTTCGCAATGTTTTCCAACTAATCTGGAATTAATTCCAGTTGAGGTAGAAGTACGGTTGGCAAGAAGTGCGGAATATTTTGCGCCATAAAGACCGGGGCGAATGTTGTCGCTCATGCCACCGTCAACAGCGATATATCTGCGAGTCTTTCCGCCTTCTAATTCCACATCTTTAGTTGTTCCAACTTCATACAAAGTTGTTGTGGTTGGGCCAGCAATAGCACGCCCAGGTTCGATGGAAATCTTTGGTACTTTCAAGTTATGGCGATTGCATTCACTCTTAACTAATTCTGCAAGTGCGGCCATTACCTGATTTGGGTCGAAAGTTTTATCTCCCGCAAGGTAGGCAATTCCATAGCCGCCACCTAGATCAAGTTCCGAGAGTTCGCTCTTAAATTCATCTCGGAATTTTGCACTAAGTTCTAGCAATTTTTGAGTTGCAAGAATAAAACCTTCGTTTTCAAAAATTTGGGAACCAATATGGCAATGCAAACCTTCCAGCGCAAGGTTTGAAGCGCTTTGAGTTGCAATTATCGCCTTCCAAGCGGCGCCACTTGCAATCGAGAATCCGAATTTAACATCTTCGTGTGCAGTTGAAATCGCCTCATGCGTATGGGCTTCAACACCTGGTGTTATTCGAAGTAAAACGTTCTGAACTTTTCCAGCAGCCTTCGCTAGGCGATCAACACGTTCAATCTCTTGCATTGAATCAATGACTATTTTTGCCACGCCAACGCTAATTGCCTTTGCAATCTCGGCTTCGGACTTGTTGTTACCGTGAACTTCAATTCGGTTTGCTGGAAAATTTGCAGCAAGTGCAACCGCTAATTCGCCACCAGTGCAAACATCAATACCGATGCCGGCCTCAGCAATCCATTTTGCGACTTCGACTGAGACGAAAGATTTTGAAGCGTAATAAACTTCGCCAGCGCTGCTTCCAAAATTGGAATTTAGTGCGTTCTTCCAGCCATTAATCCGTGACTTAAAATCATTTTCATCAATTACAAATAGTGGAGTCCCAAACTCTTTAGCAAGTGAAGTTGCTTTGCATCCGCCAATAACTAATTCGCCGTTAACCATGGCGCTATTATTCGAAAAGACTTCAGGTAAGAAATTCATCACTTACATCTTTTCTGGTGCACTAACACCGAGTAGTTCTAGGCCGTTTGAAATTACTTGAGCAGTTGCAGAACATAAGGTAGCGCGGGCGCTATGGAGCTCGCTTGGAGTTTCATCACCAAGTGGCAGAACTCGGCAGTCGGCATAAAAACGGTGATAAACCCCAGCTAATTCTTCAACGTATCTAGCGACCCGATGCGGTTCACGTAATTCAGCCGCTCCGGCTACAACTCTTGGGAATTCACCAAGGGCGCCAATTAATTCGCGTTCGCGTTCGTGAACTAGGAGTTCGGGGTGGATTAAATCTGCGCCATATTTAATTCCGATGTCAGTTGCATTTCGCAGGACCGCACAAATACGTGCATGCGCATATTGCACATAGTAAACCGGATTCTCATTTGTCCGGCTTCGCAATACATCAACATCCATAACCATTGGGGTATCAACTGGGTAGCGAATCAAAGTATATCGAGCCGCATCTACGCCAACTTTTTCAACAAGTTCTTCCAAGGTAATTATTGTTCCGGCGCGCTTGGAAAGTTTTACCTCTTCGCCACCTTCCATGATTTTTACCATCTGACCAATTAATACATGGACGTTATATTCAGGATCATCGCCATTACAGGCCGCAAGTGCTTTCAATCTTCCAATATATCCGTGATGATCGGCGCCCAACATATAGATACAGATTTCAAATCCGCGTTCCCGCTTTGAAATGTAATAAGCGGAATCAGATGCAAAGTAAGCCATCGAGCCATCGGACTTAACCATTACTCGATCTTTATCATCACCAAAATCTGTTGTTCTAAGCCAGATGGCGCCACCATCTTCAAATACATGGCCCTTGGCTTTTAAAACTTCCTGGCAATGAGCGAAAAAATCATTGTCATACAAACTTTTCTCAGAGAACCAGACATCAAAATGGGTTCCAAATTTATCCAAAACACTCTGTTGCTGGGCTAATTGCAATTTATATCCGATGTCCCGGAATGCGAATGTTTGTTCCTCGCCACTTAACTTCAAAACTTCGGGGTTGGCCTGCACAACTTCCTTAGCCAAGTCATCAATATAGGCACCGTGATATCCATCTTCTGGACGAGGTTGCCCAAGTGCAGCAGCTTGCAGAGATGCACCAAATTTATCCATCTGCACACCACGATCATTTACATAAAATTCGCGTGCCACCTTCGCACCAGCAGCAGATAAAACCCGGCCAAGTGCATCCCCCACTGCGGCCCATCTTGTATGACCAAGGTGAAGTGGTCCGGTTGGATTTGCACTAATAAATTCGAGGTTGATTGCAACGCCATTTAATTTATTACTATGGCCAAAAGTTTTTCCAGCAGCAAGGATGTTTGCAATTACGCCGCCTTGGCTACCTTTATCAAGAGTTATATTCACAAAGCCAGGGCCAGCAATTTCTAGTGCGGCAATATCTTTGCGAACCTTTAGCCCAGCAACAATAATTTCGGCAATTTTACGGGGTGCGATTCCTGATGGTTTTGATAGCGCTAGCGCTATTGATGTTGCGTAATCACCGTGATCGCGATTCTTAGGTCGCTCCAACGTAAGCGACGCCGGAATATCACAATTTAATTGTGAATGTGCATCACGCAAGACTTGAAGAATCGCCGCGCTAATTTCATCCTGAATACTCAGGTTACTTTGCTCGGCGCTCATCTAGCGAAGTTTACAGGTTTAAGTGCGTTTAAAGGCCCATCAAGTGTTCGATAGCTAATTGATCAATGGTCTCGTATTGATATCCACGAGCAGCCAAGCCATCAACATCAACATTTACTGTTGTTAAATCCTTCCAGCTCTCGCCCTTTGCGAGTGTAGGAAGTTCAAGTTCATTGATTCGAGAATCTTCCATCGCAGCCTTAACGCGTGGATCTGCGCGAAATGCCAATGCACGTTCTTTAAGTGCAAGATATGTCCGCATATTTGATGTTGCAGATACCCAGACACCGCGATCATCTTCGGTGCGACCCGGCTTGTAATCAAAGTGCTTTGGACCCGCATATTTATAGCGTTCCAATAGATCTACTAAGAAGAATGCTGATTTTAAATCACCATGGCCAAATACCAGGTCTTGATCAAACTTTGGTCCGTGCTGACCATTTAAATCAATATGGAATAACTTCTTATGGAACAAGGCTTGGGCAATTCCATGAACAAAGTTGAGGTTAGCCATTTGCTCGTGACCGACTTCTGGATTCACGCCAACCAGTTCTGGGTGATCAAGTGAATTAATAAAAGCAAGTGCATGTCCAATTGTTGGTAGGAAAATATCACCACGTGGCTCATTTGGTTTTGGTTCAATTGCAAACTTAATGTTGTAACCCTTATCGATTACATATTGCCCAAGGATGTTGAATCCTTCGCGATAACGTTCTAGCGCAACGTATCCATCTTTTGCCGCATCTGATTCCGCGCCTTCGCGGCCACCCCAACAAACATAAATTTCAGCTCCAAGTTCTGCAGCTAAATCAATATTGCGCATAACTTTCGAGATTGCGAAACGTCGGATGTCTCGCTCGTTGGCAGTAAGTGCACCATCTTTAAAGATTGGGTGAGTAAATAAATTTGTTGTGGCCATCGGAACTTTCATTCCGGTATCTACAAGCGCTTTCTTAAATCGTGCAATATGAGCACTGCGATCTGCTTCGTTTGAACCAAATGGAATTAAATCATCATCATGAAATGTCACACCATAAGCACCGCGTTCTGCTAATTCAGTAACGCTACGAACTGGATCCAATGCAGCACGCGTTGCATCACCAAATGGATCACGCGCTTGCCATCCAACAGTCCAAAGACCAAATGTGAACTTATCTGCTGGACTTGGCGTTAATGACATCTTGGCTCCTGGTGGTTGAGTGAATGATTAAGCGGTTGGTTTTCTTGCCCTAATTTAATCTCAGTTTGGTGCTTTTACCTAAGTTCCCTTAACCTTCTCTCATCGCTCCAGCGGGAGTGGTGAAATGGCAGACACGCAAGTCTTAGGAACTTGTGTCTTCGGACGTGCGGGTTCAAGTCCCGCCTCCCGCACCAGCTAAATCTGATTTTTCAAATCTTGTAGTTGAGCAGCATGTGACTTGCTATGGCCGGTTGCTAGTGAAACCAAATCTGCAAGTGTCATTAAGCCACGCTCTTCGTGCACCGATGTTCGAGACCAATCTCCTTCTGGAATTGTGCTCAATATATCTGCGGCAACAATTTGAATTCCTTCTATAGCAGCGAGTGAAGCTTGTGCATCTCGCTTACTGTAGTTAAGTCGATCGGGATAAATATCCTCATTGAATGGAAATATCTTTGGCGTATCTTCCGCAAGATTATTTAAGTATCTAGTCGCGAAATGTAATTCACCATCACACATGTGGTGCAAGACAAATGCCGCAGACCACTCGCCGGCAATTGGAGTTTTAGATAAGTCTTGGGATGATATGGACTTTGCTATTGAAACGAAGTCCTTCCCGTTCTTGATAAATTCCGCCAGCAGGTCATGTGAATTCTTTGTTGAATCGCTCATGGCGCAATTCTAGGCTCACGGATAGCGGACAGGGAAGGGAATTCACTCATGGCACTCACCCCGCCCTTTGTTATAGGCTTTCCCGAAATAACTGATCCCGAAATAGCTGAATAGCACAAGGAGTCAAAGTGGCAGAGAGAAAATTCCGATCTTGGGTTGGATTCAAAGAAGAGACTGTTGCTGCGCCAACTGAAAATGCGGTTGAACGCATTCGCCAACTTGAGACTCAGTTAGCTGATCTTCGCTCACGTCGCGACATAACAAGTTTAAGTAAAGAAGAATTCGAAATCCTTGCTGGCGAAACAGCAATGAGTCTTATCAAGACCGCTCAACAACGAGAATCTCGTGCATTGGCTGCGGCAGAACAAACAATTGCTGAAACTGAACGTATCGCCAAAGGACGCTTAGATTCATCAGAATCAAAAGCAAAAGCAATTTTGTCTGGTGCAGAAACCCGCGGGCGTAAATATATTGAGGCTGCAGAGTCTGATGCGGTTGAACTTCGCGAGAAGGCAGTTCGTCAGGCTGAACATTTATTGTTAGAGAGCAAGCGCGAGGCCGCTGCACTTGCCGGCGCTGCAAAACGCGAAGCAGAGAGAATAATTAGCGATGCTACGGGCGAGATTAGTGAATTTAGATCTTGGCTAACCAGCGCAATTTCAGAATCTGAGCGCTTGTATCGAGTGCAAACTCAATCACTAAATGCTGCGGAACAAGCAATCGGTGAAACTCGAGGAAGATTGAAACAAGCATTCGAACGTTTGGCTGCACTGCAAGGTGATATCGATGCAAACATTGATGAAAATGATCGTCCAGTTGAGAAAACTTTTGTTCGCAAAGGCGCAAAGCCAGCGCAAGCAGTTAAGCCGCCAGTAAAGAAGGCTGAAAAGAAGCCAGTCAAAAAGGCTGCGAAGAAGAGCACAACCAAAAAACGTAAGTAGGTTCGATGCAACGCGCATCAATTTCTTCGACTCATATTCCTGCAATTGATGGGTTACGTGCGCTTGCAGTTATAGCCGTTGTTCTTTATCACCTAGGCATCGATTGGATTCCAGGTGGATTTCTCGGAGTCGATCTCTTCTTCGTTATTTCGGGATATGTAATCACTCGACTTATTCTGGATTCAATCGAAAGCGCAAATGGTCTAGATCTTAAAGAATTTTATGCGGCAAGAGTTAGAAGGCTCCTGCCGGGACTTGTAATTCTGATAATTGTTACCTCGGTTTTTATAGCTTTCTTTGCACCTGATGCGATTCGCAGATTCATTACCGATGTGCCATTTGTTCTTACAGGAACGAATAACTGGCAATTGGTCGCAGTTAATCAAGACTATTTTCAGGCAATCGGTCGCCCACCTCTCTTACAGCACACTTGGTCTCTTGCTGTTGAATTTCAGTTCTACTTAATCTGGCCAATTATTTTGCTTTTCATCTGGCGCCGTTTTGGTAAACGCGTTGTCAGGCGAGTAGCACTTGTAATTGCGACTTTCTCTGGAACAGCACTTTTTCTCTTCTCATTACAAGCAGATAATGCAACAGCAGGGCGAATCAGCCATATTTACTTTGGAACCGATACCCATAGCCTCGGTTTATTTCTAGGTTCCGCACTCGCGGTAAGTTGGATTCCACGAAACTTATCTCCCAAAATTTCACAGCGTGCGCAAGATTTCATTGATGGCATTGGAGTCTTTGGATTTATTGGGCTGCTCTGTATTTTCTTATTTATTGATCAATCTAATACCGCGCTTTATCAAATTGCATTTCCCCTAGCTGGACTTTTTGGTTGTGCAACAATCATCTCGATAGTCCATCCAGCATCACGGTTTTCGCCAATTTTAAGTAACAGGCTGTTTCTCTGGATTGGTCAAAGGTCTTATGGGATATATCTCTGGCACTGGGTTGTTTTCCAAATAACTAGACCAGGCGCCGATTTAACAGGAAACCTTCTCGCATTAAATGTAGCGCGAGTTTTAGTTGTGTTGGCTCTCGCAGATATATCGCTGCGGGCAATAGAGATTCCGATTCGTAAAGGCATAGTGCAAAACTGGTTTAGGGGCATGAAATACCGCACCAAAATCATGCAAAAACGGCAGCGAATCTTTGTTTCATCAGTAATGGCATTTATAGTTTTGATGACCGGAAGCTCAGTTGCACTTGCTTGGCAACGCGATCAATCAATAATCGTTGAGATTAAACCAGAATTAGAATTGCCAGAAACTGTCATTTCGGAAAATCAAACCGGGCTATGGGTAACCGGAGATTCCGTAATTTTAGGAATCCGCAACAAATTGGCGATGCAAGAGGATATTGCGCTAATTAATGCTCGAGTAGGGCGGCAAATTGGCGAGCTCATTACAGCGATCGAAGAAGATAAACCACGAGTTGGAAGTTCTCCTATTGTTCTAAATGTTGGAAACAACAATGCGGTGTCCCGTGAGGATATGGTCAAGTTAATGGAACTTCTGAAAGATCAACCAAAAGTTGTTGTAGTAAATACTTCTGTTCCGAGAACTTGGCGAGATGGAAATAATAAAATCATTAGCGAAGTTGTGTCGGGTTATCCAAATGCGGCTTTAGTTAATTGGGCTGAAATAGCAGAAAACCACCCGGAGTTTTTCGCTCCGGATGGTGTCCACTTAATTGAAGCTGGTAGTGATGTTTATATTGCGTCAATACTTGAAGCGCTTAATTCAAATTAGTTCAAAATAATTTTAATTAAGGTCTTTAGTTAGGACCATTGCCCTGGAAGTCCGAAGACTTTTCCACCGACAACTGTTCCATCTTCTAGAATTGATGAAATTCTAAATGATGCCCAACCTGTGGTTTCGCCCTTAGCAATGTCGATTGAATATTGATCGGCTGGAACTGTTGAAATCAATTTCCAAGTTCCACCATTCGCACGAATTTCGACGTTGTAGTTTGCAACTTGTGCACCATCAAGTGGCATCTTCCAGAAAATAGTTGCACCTGTAGCTGTGTATTGCGCAACGATTCCTACTGGTTCGCTTCCGCCACCATCAACAACTGGTGAAGTTGATGCTTCAGCAGATGCTTCTGTTGTTGGTTCCGCTGATTCCTCAGCAGATGCTTGTGCGGTTGCAGTTGCTTCTGGAGCTGCACTATCTGTTTCAGTAGATCCGTTTCTAGATACAACAACTAGCGCAATCAAAACAACAGCAACTACTACTGCAATTACTACGCGTTTAGATGAAGAATCTGCTGAAGAATTCTTTACTGCGGAAGGAACACTGGCACCTGGAGTTTTCGCTGGGCGATTAACAACAGAGTTGCTCCGATAGTCAGAACGAATTGATGGTGCTGAAGGAACAACAAAGGTTGAAGAAGATCTTTTTGCAACTTTCTTTGTTGTGCGCTTCGCAACTTTCTTCGCACTCTTCTTCGCACTCTTCTTCGCTGCTGTCTTCTTTACGGTTCTTTTAGCGACGCTCTTCTTCGCTGTTTTCTTAGCAGAAGTTTTCTTCGCTGCTTTTTTAACAGGTTTTTTTGTTGTCTTCTTTGCTGATTTCTTAACTGCCACGGTTGTGCTCCTTGGTTTGAGATTGAAATCCAGATTTAAAACTTAATAGCGAAAGGATACCTTAGGGCTGAACAAAACTTAGATTTTTAGAGCAAATCTAAAATACGCGGTGCGATGGCCCGCATTGCAATTCCACGATGGCTGATTTCATCCTTCTTCCCATGCGTGAATTCGCCCAGTGTTAATGCTTCTCCCGCTGGTTGAAAAATTGGGTCGTATCCAAAACCGGCAGTTCCACGGGGTGACAGGGTGATAACGCCATCTAATCTGCCGCTCTCAATTACCTCCAAATTTTGATGTTTGTGCCCGATTGGAAAAACTAGCGCTACTTCACATATGAAGTGCGCACTTCGATCTCCCATGGCAACACCATCTAGTTGCAATAAAACCTTCGCGATATTTGCGCTGTCATCTCCATGATTACCCGACCATCTTGCGGAATATATTCCAGGATCGCCATTTAAGAAATCAATACAAAGACCGCTGTCATCAGCCAAAGTTGGCAGGTTTGTGAATTCACAAATTCCTCTTGCCTTCAATAAAGAATTTTCGATAAACGAAGTACCAGTCTCAGCGATATCTGGCATATCGGGGAAATCTCTAAGTCCTAAAACTTGTACATCAGTTACGAAGTCGGCAAGTAATCTTTCAAATTCTGCGATTTTTCCGCTGTTCTGTGTTGCCAAAACTATCTTGCGCATTATGAACTAGTTAAGCGCAATCTGTTGCAATTTTGAAAGTTGATTGCATCCGGAAACACCAAGGTCCAAAAGGCTATTTAGAAGTTCGCGGTCAAAGGGTTTTCCCTCTGCGGTGCCCTGAACTTCAACAAAATTTCCATCCGCAGTACAAACGATATTCATATCAGTATCGGCAGTCACATCTTCTTCATAACAAAGATCTAGCATTGGAACTCCACCAATAATTCCAACACTTACCGCAGAGACTCCTTGCGTAATTGGATTTCTAGAAGCCGGAATATGACCTTTTCCTTTTGCCCAGGTAATTGCATCTTGTAGCGCAACATATGCCCCCGTGATTGCAGCAGTTCTTGTTCCGCCATCTGCTTGCAGAACATCGCAATCGATAACAATTGTGTTTTCACCAAGTGCTGCAGCATCAACAACTGCGCGAAGTGAGCGCCCAACAAGTCGAGAAATTTCTTGAGTGCGACCACCAAGTTTGCCTTTAACGCTTTCGCGATCTGATCTGGTGTGAGTAGCTCGCGGCAACATCGCATATTCACTTGTTACCCAACCGCCGCCCTTACCAACCAACCAACGTGGAACTCCTGGTGTAAAGGATGCAACACAGAGGACGCGAGTATTTCCAAATTCAACTAATACCGAACCTTCGGCATTATTTAACCAGTTGCGAGTGAAATTAATTGGTCGTAAGTTTTCAGGAGTTCTTCCGTCAATCCTTAAACCGCTCACCGTATTTTGATTGTTATCTGCTGACATTTAGATCCTCGATTCGACTCTTGATACTTCTGGCCCAAGGAATCGTCTAGCAAGTCTGCTAAACATTTCACTTTCGCCAGTTGAAACAAATTTATGGGAAGGTTTCCCAGAACTATTCAACATATCTTTTTCTACAAGTATTCGGTATAAATCCTTGGCAGTTTCTTCGGCGCTTGAAACAAGTGTGACTTCATTGCCCATTACATAGGAAATTACACCAGTCAATAATGGATAGTGCGTGCAGCCCAAAACTAGAGTGTCGATATCTTTTTTAATTAGAGATTTTAAATAATCATTAGCCACTTTGGTAATTGCGGTGCCAGAAGTTTCGCCGCGTTCAACATATTCGACAAATAATGGGCAAGCAACTGATGTAATTTCTAATTGCGGAGCTGCTGCAAAGGCATCCAGGTATGCGCCTGATTCAATCGTTGCATTCGTTCCAATCACTCCGATGCGACCACTTCTAGTCGCTGAAACCGCGCGACGCACCGCAGGTTGGATAACTTCTATTACTGGAACCGAATAACGTTCACGCGCATCTCGCAGCATCGCGGCACTTGCAGTGTTGCAAGCAATAACAATTGCCTTTACTCCTGCTTCGACTAATTCATCAAGTATTTCTAAAGCGAAATTTCGAACTTCGGCAAGCGGTCTTGGGCCATATGGACCACGTGCAGTATCGCCAACATAAAGAATTGATTCACCGGGAAGCTGATCAATTATGGATCTGGCAACCGTTAAACCGCCAACACCTGAATCGAATATTCCGATTGGTGAGTTTTCAGATAACTTTGCGGCCGACATATAGCCAAGCCTACCTTTAGTAAAGAATTAAGCCCAAAGTTGGCCGTCGAGAACTTCAGAGTCGCTATCTTTTCCATATATGCCAGTGGATAAATACTTCCATCCCGCATCGCAGACAATGAACGCAATATCTGCGCCTACTCCCGCATCAATGCATTCTTTGGCGATACCAAGGGCTGCATGAAGAATTGCTCCCGTGGAGATTCCAGCAAAGATGCCTTCAACTTCAAGTAATTCGCGCACTCTACGAACTGAATCCTCGGCACCGACAGAGAATCGGCGCGTAATAATTGATGCATCGTAAAGTTCTGGAACAAATCCTGCATCTAAATTTCGCAAACCATAAACAACCTCGCCATATCTTGGTTCAGCAGCAATGACTGCAATGTTTGGATTTTTTTCGCGTAAATATTTTCCAGCTCCCATAAGCGTGCCGGTTGTTCCCAGCCCTGCAACAAAGTGCGTAACGGTTGGTAAATCTTCAAAAACTTCTGGTCCGGTTGTTTGGTAATGCGCCAGAGTATTTGCTGGGTTTCCATATTGATATAGAAAAACCCATTCTGGATTCTTCTCTGCTAATTCTTTCGCGACTCGAACCGCCTCATTAGAACCACCAGCGGCTGGTGAATAAATAATTTTTGCGCCCCACATCTCCAAAATTTGAGTGCGCTCAATACTTGTATTTTCTGGCATTACGCAAATTAAGTTATAGCCCCGAACTTTTGCAACCATCGCAAGTGAAATTCCAGTATTGCCACTTGTTGGTTCAAGAATTGTTGCGCCAGGTTTTAATACTCCAGTTTTTTCAGCATCATCAATCATTGCCATTGCTGTGCGATCTTTAATCGAACCAGTTGGATTGCGATCTTCCATCTTTGCCCATAGTCGAACTGCAGGTTTTCCTGCTTCAGACTTTGGTGAAAGTTTTGGTAAACCAATTAGTGGGGTGTGACCGAGTGATGCTTCGAGCGATTCGTATCTTGTCACTTGCAACCACCGGCGACGGCAGGCAAGATTGTTACAGAATCACCAGCTTTAAGTGTTGCAGCAAGTGAACCCATAAACCGAACATCTTCATCATTAATATAAATATTTATAAACCGGCGAAGCTCATTATTTTCAAGCAACCGTTCGCCAAGTCCTACATATTTAACATTCAGGGCAGTAATTAATTCGCCCAAATTATTTGCTTCCGCTGTTACAACTTTTTCGCTATTTGTGTAGGGGCGAAGAATCGTTGGGATGCGGACTTGAATCTCTGGAGATGACATGCCCTAAGTATCCTAGAAGCAACCGTTACATGCCAATCGAGGACTAAACCGAAAGAATCTCAACAGTCTCTTCGGTAACTACGCCGTCAATAATTCGATACGAACGAAATTCACTCTCAGGTGCAATCTCTTTGCGGGTGGAAACTAAAACATAGTGTGCATTTGGTTCAGAGGCGTAGGCAATATCTGTGCGAGATGGATAAGCCTCGGTCTCGGTGTGCGAGTGATAAACAACGACAATCTCTTGAGATTTGTCATCCAATTCGCGATAGAGAGCCAGTAAATCTTTGGAATCAAATTCGTAGAAGGTCGGCGAATGTGCTGCATTAATCATTGGTTTTAGTTCAACCGCTTTATCACTGCCTTCTGGCCCAAGAATTACACCACAACATTCATCTGGGTACTCCACACGTGATTGTTCAAGAATTTTGGCCACGTGATCGGCGCTAATTCGAAGTGTCATAGAAGCAACCCTAACAAATTTTCCTGCAACCAACCTAACCAGAAATAAACGGCATAAACCGACTTTTGCGGATCTTCATCAGGCAACATCTCGAAAGTTTCAAAACTCTCTTCATTTATTTCAAGTCTTATTGAAAGGGCGATGCGTAGATCATTTATTGCCTTTAGCCAAATATCTGCATCTAACTCTTCAATTACTCCACCATGATTTTCATCTACCAAAACTGTAAGTTGTTCTCTAACTAATCTTAAATTCCGCTGCTTAGAACCACGCAATTGTGGTTCGGTATATCTGCGAAAATCTGAAGCAGCTTCTGGATCTGCATATGCATTTGGCAATAACCGAAGTAAAACTGGATCATCTGGCGTGACAATTTCGGATGGCATCGCCAGTAGCTGAGCAAGCGGATCACTTGAATCATAATGATGGAAGAAATCTCCTTCACCGAGTAATTCCAGTAACTGTTCGACCAAATTAATTAAGATTTGTGCTTCATCAAGCGTTAGGTCTAGTGAATATCCAGAGCCAACTTTTTCGAAGTTAGACATTAGATTTTGTCGTCACGTTGAAGGGTGGCCCAAAGTCCATGCTCGTGTAATCGCTGGACATCACGTTCCATTTCTTCGCGAGTTCCCGTTGAAACCACTGCCCTACCTTCGTTATGAACTTGCATCATCAACTCATGAGCTTTTTCTTTTGAAAATCCAAATAGCTTTATGAAAACATGAGTTACATAATTCATGAGATTTACCGGATCATCCCAGACAATTGTTATCCATGGTCTATCAATAAGTTCACTAATATTTACTTCTTCTTTAGAAAGAGTTTTTACCATTCCTCTACCTAACCAAAACTGATGTGAAGGCGCTCTTGGAACCGATAAAGCCGGCCTCTGATTCTGTAACTATTCTAAATTGCTTAACCCCAATTTTTGAAACTGTTACTTCAAATTCAAATTTACCATCAGCCAGCGAAGTGGTTGACTGTTGAACCTTGCCATCATCCAAAAGAACTTTGATGTCAGGGGTTCTTGGCTGCAGCTGACCGCTAATTTTGTAAGTGATGCCGCGTTTCATTGAAGCTGGAATATTCCAAGAGACCAGCCTTGATATTCCAATGGTTCGCTCTGGAGTTATGCCAGAGGTGCGCTCCAAAGTTTCATCTGTTGTGAATGAGATGTTGGAAGATTCACCGAGCAGTATTTTGGTCTGAAATGTTCCGTCGGTAGCCGTTTGCGTAATCGGTTTACGAACATTGCCAGATGCCCGTTTAATCTCAATGAAAACCGGAACATTCGCAACAGGTCGTCCATCTGCTAATTTGAAAGATCCGCTAAACGAAATGCCTTCGCCATAGTTTGCGCTTTCTGCGCCTGCTTCGGCGTCTCCAACTACTTTGTCTTGCCCCATTGCAATTGCGACTTTCTTAACTTCCGCAATCGCTAAATTATCACCGTAACCGATTTCCCATTCTGAAATCCCACCTAGTTTATATTTCTCAACAAGTTTGGCTCTAGCAAAATATCCACGTGCATCCACATACCAAGCAGAATGGTTTACCTTGCAACTTGTCGGTGCACCACTTGTGTTAACGCCATTGAATTCAGCTGTGTAAAGCACATTAGTTTCGCCAAACTTTTCATTGTAAGTAGCTACTGCACCTGGCTTATCTAAAATTGCTTGGGCTTTAAGTTGGTGAATAATTGCAGCATTTGAAGATGTTTTTTCCGATGCTGGAGTATTGGTGGGACAGACTCCAGTAACTTTTGCGACCCAGTTATAGCCATAATTTGGCGTACCCAAATAAATTTTGTAGGGCGCCACGGTTTTCAGCGCATAAATTAAAGATGGTTCAAACCAACTAATTGGTCCGATTGGACCAGGCTTCGTGTCATATTTGTGATAATCGTAAAACATAATATTTAGACGATCGATGTGACTTGAAATTTCTGGCCACGCGTAATGGTAATAACCTTTTTTCCCAGTTGTTGGATCTAAAAGATATGGCGTAGTTACTGACAACAATTTGTTTTGCGAATGTAACGAAGCAGATAACTCAGAAACGAACTTCACCCATCTAGGTTGAATAGTTGGCCAGGTTGCAATCTTGTCCACGTAGGCAAATCCTTCAAAATTCAAATCAATTCCATCAAATTTATTTACTAACACTAAGTCTGTGATTGTTTTTATCAGACTAGCTCTATTGGCATCGTTACCCAATATTTTCGAGAGTTCGCCTTCTTTGGTGCTATCTGTGATTGTTGGCAAAACCTTTATTCCAAGGCTTTGAAGAGTTGCAGTTGGAATTGCTTTATCAATAGAATTTTGTGTTACATATTTGTCTTTTATTATTGTTGCACTTGTTATCGTGTACCAGAATGGCAAAATTTGGCCGAACATTTCGGCATTCGCTACTACATAATCCATCGCCTGAATTTGGCCCTTTGTTGTATCCCCATAAGTGCTGTAATCAGTCATCCATCCTGAAAATATTTTACGAAGTTGGCGGTCCTCTGCTGTGGCATTCGTAGTTATTCCAACGCTAGCAAGAAGTGAAATTAACAGGCCAAATATCAAAAGCCTAGAACGTGGTTTCTTCATTCCTTCTTCAGGCCATCATAAATTTTCTTACACATTGGACAGATTGGAAATTTTTCTGGGTCGCGACTTGGGACCCATTTTTTGCCGCAGAGCGCGCGAACTGCTTTGCCAGTTACGGCTGATTCAACAATCTTTTCTTTGCGAACATAATGCGCAAATTTTTCATGATCGCCATCATCATTTGTTAGTCGAGTGTCTTCTTTCTCCAACACATCAGTAAATGGCTGCAGATCACTCAAGCCTGGCGTCGAT
>CANLEG010000015.1 GCA_947489605.1 Actinomycetota bacterium | reverse complement strand
GAGGCAGTCGTAATTCCGAACGGAATCGACACAAGTAAATTTGAAGAGATCGGCGTGAGATCTGAATGGGCGTTGCCTAACACTCTTGGCTTCATTGGACGATTTGATGAACCAAGAAAAGGTTTAGCGGTTCTGTTGGCGGCAATTCCAAAAATAGTTGACCGCGTTCCAAATTTAAGAGTGTTGGTGGCTGGCCCAGGCAATGCACAAGATTTCGAGAAATTGGTTCCGCCAGAATTGCGTGAGCGAATAACTTTCTTGGGTCGAATTTCAGAGTTAGAGAAAGCGCAGTTCTTTAAATCTATCTCCCTATATATTGCTCCAAACACCGGTGGCGAATCTTTTGGAATTATTCTGGCAGAAGCTATGGCTTCTAAAGCACCAATCGTTGCGAGCAACTTGCCGGCATTCGTAAAACTTCTAGATAACGGCGACGCCGGAGCAATTTTCAATGCCGAGAGCGCCGATGACTTATCCAAAACTGTTTTGAATTTGCTGGAGGACTCAAATGCAAGAACCCGAATTGCCAAGGCGGGATATGAGAAAGCAAAGAGTTTTGATTGGAATACAGTTGGCGATCAGATTTTGTCAGTGTATGAAATGGCGTTATCAGGAAACACAAAGGTAAATCTTGCTTCTGATAATCGTTTCTGGAATAGATTGCGCTCCAATGGTTGAAATAATAGTTGCGGTAATTTTTTTACTTCTAATTTCTGGTTGGTATCTTTCGTTTCTTGCCTCAAGACTCGATGCGTTGCACCATAGGGTTGAAACTTCTTGGGCTCATTTAGATGCGCTACTTCAAAGGCGAGCTGCGCTAGCCCTTGAGATCGCAAATTCCAGAGCGGTTGATGCGGCTACAAGTTTGGTATTAACGGCAGCTGCATATCAAGCAAGAGAAGCGAATATTGTGGAGCGAAGTGATGCAGAAATCGCGTTATCGCAGAGTTTAAAGTTAATTCTTGCAGATGAAGAAACCGTACCTAGTGGAATAGAGATTGATTTAATAACTTCGTTAAATGCAATTTCTGAGAAGATTTCTGTGGGAATTACGATCCATACCGAAGCTGTTCAGAGTGCGCAGTTTTTACGGAAGAAATTACTCTTTAAAGTATTCAGGTTGGCCGGTAACGCACCGCTACCGATGCGCTATTCATTTGAGGATGACATTCTGTGAAAAAGATTTTAGCGGCTATATCTATTCTGATTGTTTTGAGTTCCTGCGCTTCGCCATCAAGTTTGGTTAAGAAGGTAACTACAAAAGAGGTAGAGCGAAATGTGTTAACAAACTTGCCAGGAGTTAATGGGCCAGTTCTTGCGGTAAAGATAGATGACACAACACCAGCACATCCTCAGGTGGGACTTGATAGCGCTGATGTTGTATACATCGAGCAAGTCGAAGGCGGGCTAACTAGATTAGCTGCGATATTTACAAATAAAGTTCCAGCACTAATTGGTCCAGTGCGATCTGCCCGAATTAGCGATCTTGAAATTTTGGCACAGTATGGCCGAGTTGGATTTGCTTACAGTGGCGCACAGAGCAAGATGCGTCCAGTAATTGAGGCGGCTAATCTCGAAAACATAAGCGCAGAACGAAATCCACCATCGATTTATCAGACCGATACGAATCGGTTTGCACCCACCAACATGATGCTTGATGCGAATTCTTTATTGAAAAAAACTATTGATGTTGAAGGTAAGAAAATAGATATTGTGAAATCTATCGGTTGGCAGTTCGGGAAAAGTAGTGCGCTTGCCAAGAAAATAACTTCAGCAAGCATTAAGTGGCCAGCGGTGAAATATTCCGTTACTTGGTCACCTAGTGAGAAGCGTTGGCTGTTAACCTTCAATGACAAACCCAATCTGGATTCAAATGGTCGTCAGCTTGGACCGAAAAACTTTGTGATTCAAAAAGTGGCAATAACAAATTCGATTTATAGAGACAAGGTTGGCGGAGTAACTCCACTGAGCAACACCGTTGGATCTGGAACCGGCTACTTATTGCGCGACGGAAAAGTGGTTGCAATTAACTGGCAACGCCCTAGTGCTGAGGTGGGAACGATTTGGACGCTCTCTGATGGGACTGTGGCCAATTTTGCAGATGGTCAGGTCTGGATTGCTCTCACGGATGGTGAGCCAGATTTCACATATCCCGCCCCTTCTCCGAGTGCGAGCCCGAAGAAGTCAAAGTAGACTTAACCTCTAATTACCCGCATATTCATAGCAATGATCACAGGAGTTAAAGATGTCTAAAGCAAATGATGCCCAAGTTGGTGGCGCACGAGTAAAACGCGGCATGGCTGAAATGCTTAAGGGCGGCGTCATCATGGATGTTGTGAATGTTGAACAAGCGAAGATCGCTGAAGATTCTGGCGCAGTTGCAGTGATGGCTCTAGAACGTGTTCCTGCAGATATTCGCGCACAAGGTGGCGTATCTCGAATGTCTGATCCTGACATGATCGAAAAAATTCAAGCGGCAGTGTCCATTCCTGTTATGGCAAAGGTTCGCATCGGGCACTTTGCGGAAGCACAAATTTTGCAAACCTTAAACGTTGATTACATCGATGAATCTGAAGTATTAACTCCTGCTGATTACGAACACCATATTGATAAGTGGAATTTCACTATTCCTTTTGTTTGTGGGGCAACAAACCTCGGAGAAGCGCTACGTCGAATCAATGAAGGTGCAGCCATGATTCGCTCGAAAGGCGAAGCGGGAACTGGCGATGTTTCAAATGCCACAACACATATGCGCAAAATTGGATCTGAAATTCGCCGCTTAACTTCAATGCGTGAAGATGAACTTTATGTAGCAGCAAAAGAATTACAAGCACCATACGCACTCGTAAAAGAGGTTGCGGAAACCGGAAAACTTCCAGTTGTTCTTTTCACTGCCGGCGGAATTGCTACTCCTGCTGATGCCGCAATGATGATGCAACTTGGCGCCGATGGCGTGTTTATTGGTTCTGGAATTTTCAAATCAGGTGACGCTGCAAAACGCGCGGCAGCTTGTGTCAAGGCAACAACTTTCTATACAGATCCAAAAGTTGTGGCAGAGGCATCCCGTGGTTTAGGTGAAGCAATGGTTGGAATAAATGTTGCTGACATACCTGTTCCACATCGATTGGCCGAACGGGGCTGGTAGAAATGAACGTTGGAGTATTAGCGCTCCAAGGTGATTTTCGGGAACACCTTTCTGCACTCGGTGAGTGTGGAGTTAAGGGCAAATTAGTTAAAACTGTCGCTGAAATTGCAGAAGTAGATGCTCTGATAATTCCTGGTGGTGAATCGACAACTATTAGTAAGTTGGCAAAAGCCTTCGATCTCTTTGATTTAATTTCTAAGCGAATCGCTGATGGCATGCCCACTTATGGTTCATGTGCCGGAATGATTTTGGTAGCAAAGAAGATTATTGATCCCGCATCAGGTCAAGATACTTTTGGTGGAATTGATATGGAAGTTCGCCGTAATGCATTTGGACGACAGACCGAATCTTTCGAGTTCGATTTAGAATTCAAGCCATTTCCAGGAGCACCGATTAGAGGCGTATTTATCCGGGCACCTTGGGTGGAATCGCAAGGTGCAAAGGTTGAAATTTTGGCGAGCATAGATGTGGCAGGTAAAAGCCATCCGGTAGCCGTAAGGCAGGGGAGCGTGCTTGCAACAGCCTTTCACCCAGAATTAACCGGCGATAATCGTGTTCATAGATACTTCCTAGAAACTGTTTGCAAAAAATAATTCAAGATAAACTGCGGCTAATAATTTATAGGGGGTTTTACCGTGTCAGGGCATTCCAAGTGGGCAACGACTAAGCACAAGAAAGCTGTGATTGATTCCAGGCGTGCGAAGAACTTTGCAAAGTTAATTAAAGGTATTGAAGTTGCTGCTCGTAATGGTGGCGCGGACATAACAGGAAACCCGACGCTATTTGATGCGATCGCGAAAGCCAAAAAGAATTCGATGCCAGCGGACAACATTGAACGCGCAGTAAAACGGGGCGCAGGTCTGGAATCTGGCGGCGCCGATTGGCAAACAATTATGTATGAAGGTTACGGCCCTAATGGCGTTGCACTAATGATTGAATGTTTATCTGACAATCGCAATCGTGCGGCTTCAGAAGTACGCGTTGCTGTGACTCGCAATGGTGGCTCAATGGCTGACCCTGGTTCGGTTTCGTACATGTTCAACCGCAAAGGCGTAGTTCTAGTTACAAAGATATCTGGAATCACCGAAGATAAAATTTTAGAACACGTATTAGACGCAGGCGCTGAAGATGTGACTGACCTTGGTGAATCATTCGAAATTGTTAGTGAACCAAGTGATCTAGTCGCAGTACGGACGGCGCTACAAAGTGCCGGAATCGATTATGAATCTGCGGATACATCGTTTCTTCCTTCCGTATCGGTGCCACTAGATGCCGAAGGTGCAGCGAAAGTTTTCGCTCTGATTGATGCCATCGAAGAGTTGGATGACGTGCAGAACGTCTTTGGAAACTTTGATGTATCAGATGAGGTAATGGCTAGCCTTTAATATGCGAGTTCTCGGGGTCGATCCAGGTTTAACAAGATGCGGCCTCGGAATAGTTGAAAATGGTACTGCGCAAAAATTAATTATGGTTGGTGTTGGTGTAATTCAAACCCCATCAGATATGGAACTTGCGCACAGATTGTTGGAACTTGAGACACAATTGCTAATTTGGATTAAAGAATATAAGCCTGATGTGATTGCGGTTGAACGAGTGTTTTCGCAATTGAATATTCGTACCGCGATGTCGACCGGTCAGGCTGCTGGAGTTGCACTTTTAATCGCGGCTCGGGCGGGAATTCCTGTTGCTATGCATACGCCAACTGAAGTTAAGGCTGCAGTTACTGGATCCGGTCGGGCGGATAAGAAACAAGTTGCGCTTATGGTTCAAAAGTTGCTTTCACTAAAAGAAATTCCGAAACCCGTTGATAGCACGGATGCTTTGGCTCTTGCCATCTGTCATCATTGGCGAGGTTCTGGAAATGCACGAATTGAAATGGCTGTTGCAAAAGAGAAGGCGCGATTGAAAAAGGTGGCGAAAAAATGATTGCCTCAGTTTCCGGAGTTGTGAAAGCGACGACTCTAAATTCGGCTGTCATCGAAGTAGGGGGAGTTGGCCTACAAGTAGCGCTACCAGCCAGATTTGCAGCCTCACTTATTGTGGGAACGCATACTGAAATTTTCACGACCTTGGTAGTTCGCGAAGATTCACTAACTCTCTTTGGATTTGATCGCGCAGATTCTCGAGATTTCTTTGATTTATTGCAGACCGTCAGCGGTATCGGTCCAAAGGTTGCACAATCGGCGCTTTCAATTTACGAGCCTGAAGAATTAGCAAGTGCTATCGCTAGCGAAAATTCCGCTGCCCTTGAACGCATTCCTGGTCTTGGTAAGAAAGGTGCGCAGCGCACAGTTCTGGAGTTAAAAGATAAAGTTAGCGATGTAATTCGAACATCAGGTTCAGGTAAGAGCGCTAAATCTCATTGGCGAACTCAACTACAAAGCGCCTTAATCGGCCTCGGTTTTACGGCTCGAGATGCTGAAGCGACTATTGATTCGGTAGCAACAGATCTTGGTTCAAAGATTGACGAGATAGATATTTCACAGCTTCTGAAATTGGCGCTGCAAAATCGTGGACGTAATTAGATATGAGTGACGAGACAAGAGTTATGGATTCGCAGTCAGATGATTTTGAACGATCCCAGGAATTAGCACTGCGGCCAAAAACGCTTCAGGAATTTGTTGGACAAAAACGGGTAGCAAACCAATTAGACCTTTTGCTATCGGCCGCAAGAAATCGAAATTCACCAGCAGATCACGTTCTACTTTCGGGACCGCCGGGATTAGGCAAGACAACGCTTGCAATGATTATCGCTTCAGAAATGAATGCGCCAATACGGATAACAAGTGGACCAGCCATTCAACATGCTGGCGACCTGGCTTCAATACTTTCATCACTCGTCGAAGGTGAAATTTTATTCTTAGATGAAATTCATCGAATGTCTCGCCCGGCAGAAGAACTTTTATATTTAGCCATGGAGGATTTTAGGGTTGATGTGATTGTCGGAAAGGGCGCCGGGGCTACAGCTATTCCGCTCGAACTTCCACACTTCACTTTGGTTGGGGCAACAACGCGTGCGGGTTTATTGCCGAGTCCGTTGCGTGATCGTTTTGGATTCACCGCACAACTGGATTTTTATGAAAACTCAGAACTCTCAGTAATTGTTAAACGAAGTGCAGGTCTGATGGGAATCGAAATTAGCGAAGAAGCAATTACCGAACTTGGTTCGAGGTCCAGAGGAACGCCACGTGTTGCTAACCGCTTACTTCGAAGAGTTCGCGACTATGCGCAGGTACATTCAAAGGGCAAGGTCGGAATAAAAGAAGCCAGAGCCGCGCTAGAAATGTATGAAGTTGATGAAATTGGTCTAGATCGATTAGACCTTGGAGTTCTAGAGACCTTGGTAAAACGATTCAATGGTGGGCCAGTAGGAATTTCTACCTTGGCGATGGCGATCGGCGAAGAAGCCGAAACTATTGAGTCTTTAGCTGAACCTTTTCTCGTTCGGATGGGATTTATCTCACGAACCCCCCGTGGCCGCATTGCTACGCCTGCGGGATTCGAACATCTGGGCCTAAAAGCTCCAATAAGTTCAACTAACCAGCTCGATTTTTTCGACACACCAGCCTCTGATGCCTAGACTTGCGCCTCATGTCCGCCACTAATAATTCCCAGAGTCCAAGCGCGAGTGCTAACAGCACAAAGAGCGCTAAATCTTCAGGTAAATCCGCAAAGTCAATTGCGATTCTTGCTGTAGCACTTATTGCCTTTAGCGCAATTGCAGTATTTCAAGGTGCAACAAAAATTAAATTAGGTCTTGACCTTCGAGGTGGAACGAGCGTCACACTCACACCGCGTGCGACTGAAGGAGCAAAGGTTACGCCTGAGGCTATTTCGCAGGCAGTTGAAATTATTAGACAACGTGTTAACTCACTAGGAGTTGCCGAGAGCGAAGTTGCTGCACAAGGTTCAGGAACAAATCGCCAGATTGTAATTTCAGTTCCAGGTGAAACTGGGGAGAAAATTGTTGAACTCGTTGGACAGACGGCAGAACTTCGCTTCCGTCAGGTCTTAGTTGAAGCTGCTCCAAATGCAGCGTCAGTAAACGGTGACACTCAGACTGTAACGCTTCCAAACGGCGTCACACCCGAATTGAGCGCAAGATTTGCTGCACTTGATTGTACTAACAAAGTTAATTTGCAAGGTGGCAATACCGAGGCCCCAGATGCCGCAGTGGTTGCTTGTGATCGCGGCGGAACTGGAAAATATATTCTTGCTCCAGCGCAAGTTTTAGGAAATATGGTTTCCAAAGCTACTGCCGCTATTGACCAACAAGGCGCAGCCGGTTGGTATGTTTCATTAGATTTCAATGGTGAAGGTGCGACAAAGTTTGGTGCACTTACTTCATCAGTAACTGGTTTAGCCGCTCCACAAAATCAAGTTGCGATTGTTCTAGATGGCCTTGTTGTATCGGCACCTAGAATCAATGAAGCAATCAACGGTGGAAGCGCGCAAATCACTGGAAGCTTTAGTCAACAAGAAGCATCAAACTTGGCAAATGTTTTGAAGTACGGTGCATTGCCACTCGCTTTTGATCAAGGTGAAGTTTTGCAAGTTTCACCAACGCTCGGCACTGATCAACTAAATGCGGGCTTACTTGCTGGCGCTCTTGGATTCCTTCTCATATTCCTCTATTCATTAATGTATTACAAAGCTTTGGGTCTAGTAACTGTTGCATCGCTTCTTGTTGCCTCAGCAATCGCTTATCTCTCATTCTTACTTCTCGGAGAATGGCTTGGCTTTACTTTAACTCTTGCAGGAATCGCAGGTGCGATAGTTGCGATTGGTATTACCGCTGACTCATTCGTCGTTTATTTTGAGCGTTTACGTGATGAAGTTCGTGAAGGTCGTTCAATTCGCTCGGCTGCAGAAACTGGCTGGGTTAAGGCCCGTCACACAATCATCGTGGCTGACATGGTTTCACTAATTGCCGCGGCGCTTCTCTATTTCTTCGCTGTTGGTGGTGTTCGTGGATTCGCATTCACTCTCGGATTAACAACTTTAATCGACCTTATTGTTGTCTTTGCTTTCACTCATCCATTAGTTTCATTGATATCTAAATCTAGTTTCTTTGCCAACGGCCATAAATTGTCAGGATTTTCACCCAAGAGTCTGGGAATGAAAATCAAAACAGATGTCACAGAAAACTTGAAGGGTTAATTAGATGAGCACACTTTCCGGCATTGGTGGTCGGCTATATCGCGGCGAAACTTCAATTGACTTTATCGGCAAGCGCCGTCGTTGGTATGCGCTATCTGGCGTCGTCATCGCTCTTTCTGCAATTGTTTTAGGAACCCAAGGCTTACATCTTGGTATTGAATTTAAAGGTGGATCTGAATTCTCGATCACCAAAGCTGGAGCGACTGTTGAAGATGGCCGAGCTGCTATCGCAGCCGCTGGAGTAAGCGGTGAAAGCGTTGTTCAGAAGGTGGGAAATGATCGTATCCGTATTCAAACCGGAGCTCTTGAATCATTTAATACAGTCAAAGCGTCACTCGCACAAAGCTTCGGGGTAAATGTTGATGACATTGACACTCAAATAATTGGTCCATCTTGGGGTAAGGAAATTACCAAGAAAGCACTTTATGGTTTGATCGGTTTTATTATTGTTGTCATGCTCTTCCTGACGATTGCATTTGAATCAAAGATGGCCATCGCTGCGATTATTGCAACAATCCATGACGTGGTTATTACCGTTGGAATTTATGCCCTAGTTGGTTTCGACGTTACGCCGGCAACAGTTATTGGATTCTTAACTATTCTTGGTTACTCGCTCTATGACACCGTGGTTGTATTCGATAAAGTCCGTGAAAATACCAAATCGATTACGAGTACTGGAAAGATTACATATTCAGCCGCGGCAAACTTGGCGGTAAACCAGACCTTGGTTCGCTCATTCAACACCTCAATAATTGCCTTGCTACCTGTTGCATCAATTCTCTTTGTTGGTGCTGGATTACTTGGCGCCGGAACACTCAAGGACCTCTCACTTGCACTATTCGTAGGCCTTGCAACTGGAACTTACTCTTCAATTTTCATCGCAACTCCAATCCTGGCTCAATTACGTGAACGCGAACCGGCGATGCGCGCACTTGCCAAGCGAGTTGCACAACATGCGCCGGGCGCTGTTACTGCGGAAGCCAAGGGTGCAACAGCTGCAACAGGTTTAGGATCAGAGACAAAAAATTCTTGGGCACGCGGACCGCGTAATCAACCCAAGCGCAAGCGCCGTTAATCTTTCTTATAACCTTCTAGTTCTAGCTAATTAGTTAAGATAGAACCATGAACCCGGTTCTAGATGATTTAGCGAAGTCACTTCTCGCGCATCATCCTGGTACATCTCTCTCCGAACTCGAACGCGCATATGACATTGCGGCGGACGCACACGAAGGCCAACTGCGAAAATCGGGGGAGCCTTATATAACCCATCCACTTGCGGTCTCTGAAATCTTGGCGGAAATTGGGCTAGATCTAGAAACAATAATTGCAGCGCTGCTTCATGACACTGTTGAAGATACGAAATATTCACTTGCGGCCCTGAAGAAAGATTTCGGCAAGGAAGTTGCGAACTTAGTGGATGGTGTTACTAAGTTAGATAAATTGAATTACGGCCCAACTGCTGAAGCTGAAACGCTGCGTAAAATGGTTATCGCAATGTCGCGTGATATTCGAGTACTTGTTATTAAGTTAGCGGACAGGTTACATAATGCGCGCACTTGGCAGTATGTCGAGGTTGAATCAGCACAGCGCAAGGCTCGTGAGACTTTAGATATCTATGCGCCACTAGCCAACCGCCTGGGTATGAGCGCAATCAAATGGGAACTTGAAGACTTATCCTTTAAAACTTTAGAGCCAAAAATTTATGAGGAGATTGAGCGTCTGGTTCAAGAACGAAACCCGGCTCGGGAAGCAATTACGGCTGATGTTCTGCAGTTGGTAGCAAAAGATCTAAATGCAGATGGAATTACGGCAAAGGTTCTGGGGCGACAGAAACATCTTTATAGCGTCTATCAAAAAATGGTTATTCGCGGCCGTGATTTTAATGAGATTTATGATCTCGTAGGAATTCGCGTTCTGGTTGAAAGTGTTCGCGATTGCTACGCAGTTCTTGGTGCCATCCACGCAAGATGGAGTCCAATCCCAGGACGTTTCAAGGATTACATCGCGATGCCAAAATTTAATCTCTACCAATCACTTCACACGACAGTAATAGGCCCTAATGGAAAAGCAGTCGAAATGCAGATAAGAACTTTCGATATGCATGCCCGTGCAGAATATGGAATTGCTGCGCACTGGAAATATAAATTAGCATCAGTTGGGGATGACGCCACAAAGAAGCCAGAGATGATGTGGCTGAAACAATTGCACGAATGGCAGCAGGAGACTGAAGACGTTGGGGAATTCCTAGATACATTGCGTTACGACCTACGAACTCCTGAAGTTTTCGTCTTCACACCAAAGGGAAGCGTCATAGCTCTTCCATCCGGATCAACACCAGTTGATTTTGCCTACTCGGTGCACACCCAAGTTGGTGACAGATGTGTTGGCGCAAAAGTTAATGGAAAATTGGTTCCACTCGAATCCATTCTCGCAAATGGTGATGTTGTAGAGGTCGTAACAAATAAGAGTCCAAATGCCGCACCTAGTCGCGATTGGCTCAACTTTGTATCATCACCAAGAGCGCGATCGAAGATAAAAGCGTGGTTCTCAAAGGAACGTAAAGAAGAAGCTATTGAGGCTGGGCGTGAATCAATCGCACGACAGATGCGCAAGGTTGGTCTTCCATTGCAGAAAATATTTGCAGGCCAAGCCTTCCTTGAACTCTCTCACGATCTGCATTATCCAGATATTGAAAGCATGTATGCAGCGGTAGGCAATGGCCACATCAGCGCACAATTTGTTATTGAGAAACTTGTTGCAAATACTGATTTACACGAGCCAGACACTGAAGTTGAAAGTCACACTAGTCCGGTTCATTCATTTGAACATGTCAGACGCAATTCAACAGGTGTAGATGTTGAAGGCGCAGATGATGTTTTAGTAAAGCTAGCAAGATGTTGCACACCAGTTCCTGGTGACGAAATTGTTGGCTTCATAACAAGAGGTAGTGGAGTTTCGATTCATCGAGTCGACTGCATAAATGTCACTGATCTAAAGTTGAATCAAGGGGATCGGATAATTGGGGTTAAGTGGAACAACTCAGCTAAGTCAGCGTTCCTTGTAAATATTCAGGTCGAAGCTTTAGATAGATCTCGGCTCCTGTCGGATGTCACAAGAACGCTTTCGGACCAGCACGTAAATATCTTGAATGCATCGGTTAGCACCTCAAAGGATCGCACTGCAATTTCAAGATTCACCTTCGAAATGGCAGATGCCTCGCACCTAGATGCGGTTTTGAATAGCGTTAGATCTATTGAAGGCGTTTACGATGTTTATCGCGTTACCAATAATTAAGCTTTGAAGTCTGACAAACCTTTTTGCGCTTCGGCCAGCCAAACTTTTCGAGCTTCAGCTGCTTCTCGTGCAGTTTTAGCCTTTGCAGTATTGCCAGCAGCTTCAGCCTTTGCAGCTTGAGATTCATAACCTGCAATCGCATCGATTAGACCTTGCACAACGTTATTTGCACGCGCAATTGCTGTTGGATCGGTACGACGGTTCTGCTCTTCAGTAAGAGTGTGAATTTCATCTTCGATACGAGATAGACGAGTGTCCAGAGCGGCGCGCTTGCTGCGCTCTGTCATTCCAATCTTCTGCCATTGCTCCATAAGTGCACGGAAGTTCTTCTTTGCACTCTGTAAATCAGTGATTGGAAGGATCTCCTCAAATTTAACGATTAACTCTTCACGCTTTGCAAGATTTGTGGCCATTGTTGTCTGACGCTTATCCAAGTCGGAATTCTTAGCGGCAAAGAATTGATCCTGTGCTGCTTTGAAACGTGCCCAAAGTTTTGCATCAACGCTCTGCTTTCCGCGTCCAGATGCCTTCCAAGCATCCATGAGTTCTTTAAATTTATGCGCAGTTGGGAGCCATTCTTTCGAAGTTGCTAGTGCTTCAGCTTGCTTAACGATTTCTTCCTTCTTGGCTGCAACTTCACCTTGAACAGATTCAAGGGCTGCAAAGTGCGTGCGTCGACGCTTATCAAACTTATTGCGTGATGATGAGAAACGCTTCCAAAGTTCGGTGTCGGTTGTCTTATCGAGACGGGGTGCAGCCTTCCACTCGTCAAGTAAAACCTTTAGACGCTCGCTAGTAGTTTTCCAACTTTCGGAAAGTGCTAGAGATTCTGCTTCTGCGACAAGCTTTTCTTTAACAATTAAAGATGATGCACGCTTGGCTTCGCGCACTGCAGATTCAATATCTTTACGCTCCTGATATGCCGCGCGATGATCTTCAATCAAATTTGGGATTTGCTCTACGGATGCAGCGAGGGTTGCTAAATCTCCAACACCATTTAGGTTTGCGACGGTATCGCGCAATTTAACAACTGCTTCTGCAGCATCTGATGGGACCATTGCACCGCTCTTGATGCGGGCTGCCAGTAGTGCAACTTCTGATGCAACTGCTTCAAACTTACGAACAAAATATGCGAGCGCTTCTTCTGGACTCTTTCCAGGATATGAGCCAACTGCTTTTTCACCGGCGGAGGTTTGTACATAGACAGTGCCATCTTGATCAATGCGACCGAATTTTGAAGGATCTCCGATTAATGCAGAAGCAGCGCTTAGATTTGAATCGCCAGATGTTACGGCTTGGGCTACTTCGGTTGGGTTTACATCCATCATGGTAATACTCGCTCTCGTTGCGCGTTTGGTTTGCGGGGTTGCAAACCTTCGTTATGACTTGCTGGATTGATGCCTGATTGGTGCCTGATTAGATATGCGTGCGGGCTAAAGATACCCTTAACCATTGCTATGGCAAAAGTGCTCGAAGGCATTTAGCTCGAATTTCGAGCGTGCAGGCGCGGACGCAGGGGGTGAAACTTTGATTCTTGAGGTTATACCCGCCCCATATTTTGCGACGAACTGTTGGATATTTGCTCCTACCAAGAATTCAGAATGTTTCATCGTTGACCCCGGGATGGCTAATCCGAATTTACTATCTGCCATAAAAACGATTATAAAAAAACACAATTTAAAACCGGTAGCAACTCTTGTAACCCATGGGCATCTTGATCACACTTTTTCGGTTCGACCTTTTGCAAACGAATACGGAGTTCCGACGTTAATACATTCCGCTGATCGCAAGTTATTGGCTGATCCATTTCGAGCCTTAACTCCGGGCGGTGAGAGCCAGCAAATCATGGCTTCACTTGGTGTTACAAAATTCGAAGAACCAGAAGTAGTACGTGAAGTTATTGATGGCGAAAGTTTTCAAATCGCAGGCTTCGATATTGTTGTAAATCATGCCCCTGGACACACTGCTGGATCCGCGATTTTCACAGTTAATGAAGAGTTCTTGATTTCAGGAGATGTGTTGTTCGCTGGGGCGATAGGTAGAACTGATTTACCAACTGGCTCGCCTAGCGCTATGCGAAATTCCTTAATTTCAAAGATATTGCCCTTAAATGATGAATTAATAGTCCTACCCGGACACGGTGCACAAACTACAATTGGCCGGGAGCGGATAAACAATCCATATTTGCAGAATGATTTTCTGCAATCGAAACCTGAACGGGGGGAATGATGCGCGAACTACAGGCCCCTAAAGGCGTGAGTGAATACTTCCCGCCTCGATCCCAGTATTTTGAATTTGTTCGCGAAACGTTGATTGAATCTGCAAGAAAATCTGGCTATCAATTGATGGAGCTTCCAGTTTTTGAAGATACCGAACTCTTTAAACGCGGTGTAGGTGAATCAACCGATGTAGTTTCAAAAGAGATGTACACCTTCGAAGATCGTGGTGGAAGATCTCTAACCCTTCGCCCTGAAGGAACTGCCGGAGTTATGCGAAGCGTTATTGAAAACAAATTAGATAAATTAACTTTGCCGGTAAAAGTTTGGTATTCCGGAGCATTCTTCCGAGCAGAACGCCCACAAGCTGGACGTTATCGTCAGTTCTATCAAGTTGGTATCGAAGCAATTGGGTTGAATGATCCTGAAATTGATTTCGAAGTTATCGCTGTTGCGGATAGAGCATTTAAGAAATTGGGACTCAAGTCTTATCGCCTTGAAATCACTTCACTTGGCGATGCAACGAGCCGGGCAAGTCATCGCAAAGATCTAGTTGCCTACCTTTCCAATTTGAAACTAGACGAGGCGACCTTAGCTCGTGCTGCCTTAAATCCACTTCGGTTATTTGATGACAAGCGACCAGAGATTCAAGAGGAAATGTCTGGTGCGCCGCTCTTGTTAGATTATCTATCGACTGAGAGCGCCGAAAGTTTTGCTCGAGTACAAGAGTTATTAACTGCTGCGAAGATAGCGTTTACGATTAATCCTCGGATGGTGCGTGGTCTTGATTACTACACCGGAACAACATTTGAATTTGTCAGCGATAAGTTAGGTGCGCAATCTGGAATCGGTGGCGGCGGTCGTTATGACGGTTTGATGGCTGAACTTGGTGGCAGCGATTTATCGGGAATTGGTTTTGGACTCGGAGTAGATCGAGTTCTCCTTGCATGCGAGGCTGAAGGGCTTTTTGATTCCACAACGAATAAATCTGAATTAGATCTCTTCATAGTTGCACTAAGTTCAACAGAGAAAGCCTTTGTCTCAAATCTGCTCAATGACCTTCGTAACGCTGGGGTTGCTTGCGATATGGCCTATGGGGATCGCGCATTGAAAGGCGCAATGAAGTCGGCAGATAAGAGTGGCGCCAGGTTCAGCGCGGTTATCGGTAGCGATGAAATAAAGTCCGGAACTGTTGCACTAAAAGATATGAATACTGGGGTGTCAAAAGAAGTTAGAATCTCCACCTTAAGCGCAGAATTTCAAGCTAACTAAGAAAATATCGGAGCCAATTAAAGATGATTAGAACGCATACTGCTGGTTCATTGCGTAAGAGCGATGTTGGTTCCAAGGTAACTCTTGCTGGCTGGGTTGCCCGACGTCGGGATCATGGCGGTGTTGCATTTATCGATTTGCGGGATTCTTCTGGCGCTGCGCAAGTTGTTATAAATGATGAATCACTTGCTGGTTCACTTCGCGCGGAATGGTGTGTTCTTATCACTGGCACAGTTCGGGTTCGTCCTGCAGGAAATGAAAATTCAAATATTGCAACTGGTGAGATTGAAGTAGTCTGCGAAACTCTGGAAGTTTTAAGTGAAGCAGCAGCCCTACCTTTTCCTGTCGACAGCGGTGATCTCAGCACAATTAGCGAAGAAGTTCGATTGAAGTATCGCTACTTAGATTTACGTCGCGAAGGACCTGCGAAAAATCTACGACTTCGCTCAAAGGTAACTTCAGTTATTCGTACTGTTATGGATGATGAAGATTTCCTGGAAATTGAAACTCCTTATTTAACAAGATCAACTCCTGAAGGTGCCCGCGATTTCTTGGTGCCAGTTCGTTTACAACCAGGTAGCTGGTATGCCTTGCCACAATCACCACAGTTGTTTAAGCAACTTCTAATGGTTGCCGGAATGGAGCGTTACTATCAAATCGCACGATGCTTCCGAGATGAAGATTTTCGCGCAGATCGCCAACCGGAATTCACACAGTTGGATATCGAAATGTCTTTTGTGGATCAGGAAGATATTCTAAAAGTAGCTGAGAAAATATTGGCAAGAGTTTTCAAGAAGACTGTCGAATATGACATTCCACTTCCAATTCCTCGCATGACTTATTGGGAAGCGATGCGTCGTTATGGTTCTGATAAACCAGATCTGCGCTTCGAAAACGAGTTAGCTGATTGCAAAGAATTTTTTGCTGACACAACTTTCCGGGTTTTCCAATCACCTTATGTCGGTGCTGTTGTTATGCCTGGTGGTGCAGATTCACCAAGACGTGAACTCGATGCTTGGCAGGACTGGGCTAAAGCACGAGGCGCAAAGGGACTCGCTTATATTTTGGTTGCAGCCGATGGAACTTTAGGTGGCCCGGTCGCTAAGAATCTCTCCGAGAAAGAGAGCGCCGGAATAGTTTCACACGTCGGTGCTAAGAGCGGGGATGCAATATTTTTTGCGGCAGGCGATCGAATCTCTTCACTCAATCTTCTAGGTGCAGTCCGTCTGGAAATCGGAAAGCGTTGCAATTTAATCGATGAGAGTGCTTGGAACTTTTTATGGATTGTTGATGCTCCAATGTTCGAACAGATTGATAGCAGCGATGCGAATAGCGGTTGGACTGCAGTTCATCATCCCTTCACTGGACCAAAACCAGAGTTTGCAGAAAGCTTTGACAAGGACCCAGCTAAAGCACTTGCCTATGCATACGACATTGTTTTGAATGGAAATGAGATTGGTGGTGGATCAATTCGTATCCACGATCGCAAAATGCAAGCACGAGTCTTTAGCACTATTGGATTGTCGAAGGAAGAGGCAGAAAGTAAATTCGGATTCTTGCTTGAAGCTTTCAACTATGGCCCACCACCACACGGTGGAATCGCACTAGGCCTAGATCGCTTATGTGCACTTCTTGCCGGCGCCGAATCTATTCGGGAAGTTATCGCGTTCCCTAAAACTGCAAGTGGCGGGGATCCGCTAACTGGTGCACCTACCCCAATTACGGGAGGACAGCGTAAAGAAGCTGGGGTAGATTTCCGCCCAGAATAGAAACGGCTGGAATTATGCGCTCAGTAAAAAGTCGGGTTGCTTTGTTTGCCGTAGCGGGTGTTTTAGTTTTCTCATTAACCGGTTGCTCACAGTCTCAGATTTATGCCACTGACAAGTTAACTGGAACTTATGTCGCGATACCTAATGGTTGGAACAAAATTGAGAAATCAGAGCTAGATAAAGCGGAATCGAAATCGACTGCGCCAGGTGCAGCCGAGAAGTTAGCAAATGTTCTATGGCATGAGGCATACACAACCTCGCCGGAAGTAACTGCTACACAAATCTTAAATTTGCAGGCACCTGTCGGCGCTGCTGTTTATGTCCGAGTTCGAGCTCTGGATTTTAGTGAAATTAATTCGATTTCCTATAACAGCCTAAGAAATTTATTGGTTCCTATAACAACTTGGCTTGATGACCCGGCCAAAGCTAATCCAAAATTCGTTCTAATCGATGATTATGAGCGAGTGGAAAAAGTGGCCCGAGGAATTCGCACTATATATACCTTTGAGGATGCGGCAGGAGTTTCGGAAACGGTAGATCAAACCGCGCTCCTTTCGGATGACCGTTCTCAAGTTTATATTTTAGTCGTGCGAGCAAAGACAAAGTATTACAACAAGAATGTAGATGAACTATTAGCTATTGGAGATTCGTTCACCGTGAGAGGCGACAAATGACAATTCAAAGCCGGCCGAGGGATACTGATCGCAAAACTCGGATCCATCTCTCGATATATGACAGAACTAAATTTCTTATGCTCTTCGCTATTACCTTCTTCGTTCTTGCCTGGTCAAGCATGGCAGAAAACCCACTTCTATCTTTTAGTGACGCCTTATCGAAGACGGTGGATGAGAAACTTTGGCTTATTGTTTTAGCTGGGATAGAAATTGTTAGACAAATACATTTTGCACTTGCAGAGCTCCTGGCCCCGTATCACGGCATCTGGTTAAAGTATTTCGCCTTCGTAGAACGACTCCTAGGAAAGTTAAGTGATTGGAATCGTTTTCGTCTTGGAAGAGTTATCAAATGGTTAGTTTTTGTCGCGATGTTTTCGATTGTTTTGGGAGCGATATATAAAGAAACTCCGGTAAGGGCGCTCTTCTTGGCCCCTAAGGCACTTTGGTCGGCGCTACCGATGATAGGTCAACTGATGTTTGCGGTTGTCTTTGTAATTATTCAATTTGCTGCAATATTCTGGTTCTTAAGTCGTGGTGGTGTTGATACCTATTTCCCAGATGATATTAAAACAAGATTCTCCGATGTTTGGGGCCAAGATCACGTACTCAACCGGATTCGTGAAAATCTGCTCTTCTTAGAAACTCCAGAATTAATTGAAAAGCATGGTGGATATGTTCCAGGTGGAATTTTGTTATGGGGCCCACCGGGAACTGGTAAAACTTTGATGGCCGAATCCATGGCTGGTGAAACTGGTAAACCATTCGTGTTCGTAGATCCAGGCGCCTTCACAAATATGTTTATGGGAATCGGCGTTTTAAAAGTTAAAGGTCTCTTTAGAAAGTTAAGAAAACTTGCTCTTCGCTACGGCGGTGTTGTTGTTTTCTTAGACGAAGCAGACGCTCTGGGCAACCGTGGCATTAGCCGTCCTGCGATGCATTCCGGAACTACAGATGCAACAGTATTTGGAACTCCTTGTAACGGTGGAAATTACTTATCCGATCCAGGTAAATCACTTGTAACAAATGCGACGATGGCCAACAACAAGTTCATGATGGGTGGTGCTGCAGGAGGTGGAGGTTCTGGAACCTTGCAGGCCCTTCTCACTGAACTATCTGGTTTGAAGAAGCCAAGAGGATTCATAAATAGAGTTGTAAGACGCGCACTTGGCATGCGACCAAAAAATCCACCGAAATATCGCATCTTGGTTGTTATGGCAACGAATATGCCAGAAGCTCTTGATGAAGCGTTACTACGTCCTGGTCGTATTGATCGCATGTATCGAGTTGGTTATCCAAGCAAAGCAGGTCGAATCAGAACATATGAAGGCTACCTAGATAAAGTTTCACATTCGTTAACTGCTGAGGACATAGATAAGTTGGCAACAATTACTCCTTATGCCACTGGTGCAATTATTAAGGATACGATCAATGAAGCGCTGATTATGGCTATTCGAAATGATCGAACTTCAATTACTTGGACCGATGTTATTAAGGCTAAGCAATTAAAAGATCTTGGACCTGCCGAAGATGTTGAATACATTGAACGCGAACGCCATGCGGTCGCAGTTCATGAAGCTTGTCATGGCGTTATGGCACATTTAGTACGTCAACATATGGCAATTGATTTGGCCACGATTGAAAAAGGTTCAGATTATTTGGGAATGGTGGCGAGTATTCCGCCTGATGATCAATTCACAAGATGGCGTACAGAATATGAAGCAGACATCTTGGTTTCTGTCGCCTCACTTGCCGGAGAGCGCATGTTCTTTGATGGCGATAACTCATCTGGAGTTTCAGGCGATTTAGAGAGCGCAACAACAATTGCAAGTTTTATGGAAGGTCATTGGGGAATGGGTTCAACAATTTCCTCCCATGCTTCTAATCGCCGTAATGAAGTCGGCGCACCCGGCGGAAATAGAGGAAAAGATGACGGGACCAAAGATTTGAGAATGGCCCTCGGTGATCGCATCGAAAATAACTTGTCAACTCTTTTAGTTAGGGCTGAAGAGATTCTGAAGGAAAATAGATTCAAAGTATTGGCTTTAGCCCACGCTCTTGAAACCCACAAAACTATTTCGGGAGACGATGTGATTGCAGTTATGAATGGCGAGAAGGGCCCGCTCGTAGATGGGCGACCTTATTCAATTCAATCAAATTTAGATGCAATTTGGAATTATCATTTAGCGGCTGTCGTTGCTCATCAAAAGCATGAGCGCCCAGATCTTCCGATCCCAGTATTTGAAGCTTCTTAAGTCACCTATCGGGTAGGCTTGAACTATGGGTCCAGGCGGAATAGCAACAATAATCGCGGCAGCTTCATTGTTTGTCATTGCAATCGCAGTTGCTTATGCCGTAGTTCGAGTTGGCCGATTAGTTGATAAAGCAGCTCCACTACTCGAAGAGGTAACGCTGACCGTTGAATTAATCAATGGACCGCTTCAAAGCATAAATAAGGTAACAAAGACTGTTGAAGGTTTAACCACAAAAATTTCCGATTCAACTGAGGGATTTTTAGAAAAGAATAAGGTAGCAATGAGTGCGGCTAGCGCTCTGCTTGCTGTGTCTAAGATGAAGAAGAGTTCTGATACCAAAACTAAGAAGAAAAAGAGCGCGAAATCCGAGAAGGAGTCTGAGTAGGAGCGTGAATTCTGCAGAGATTAGATCGCGCTGGCTTAACTTCTTCGAATCCGGAAATAGCCAAGGGCTAAAACACACGGTTGTTCCATCTGCATCTTTAATTGCTGATGACCCAAATCTTCTCTTAGTAAATGCCGGAATGGTGCCTTTCAAACCATTCTTCTTAGGCG
>CANLEG010000014.1 GCA_947489605.1 Actinomycetota bacterium | reverse complement strand
CCTTGAGTTGTGGTTGCGGCAGTTCCGACACGAATACCACTTGTAACAGCTGGAGTTTCTGGATCGTATGGAATTGAATTCTTATTTAGAACTATTCCAGATGCGCCACATCGCTCATCAGCCACCTTGCCGTTTACACCAGTAGATCTAATATCAATTAGCGCAAGGTGAGTTTGAGTTCCACCAGAAACAGCACGCATTCCCTCTTTTTCAAGATCTGCTGCAAGTGCTTTTGCATTCACGATTACATTCTTTGCATAAGTTTGATATTCGGTAGTCGCACACTCTTTTAGTGCAATCGCCTTACCCGCTACGGCGCTCATGATTGGGCCACCTTGCATACCTGGGAAAACTGCCTTATCAATTGCAGCAGCATGCTCTGCCTTTGAAAGAATCATTCCACCGCGTGGGCCACGAAGTACTTTATGAGTAGTGAAGGAAACTACATCTGCATAGGGAACTGGAGATGGGATTGCTTTACCGGCTACTAGGCCAATGAAGTGCGCTGCATCTACCCACATGATTGCGCCTACTTCATCACAAATTTTACGAACTGTTTCAAAATCAATCAGACTTGGATATGCAGTTGCGCCAACACAAATCATTTTTGGTTTATTTGTGATTGCATTGTCGCGTAATTCATCGTAATCAATTAGTTCATCTTCTTGACGCACGCCGTAGGAAAATATGTTGAACCATTTTCCAGAGAAGTTAACTTTAGATCCATGGGTTAAGTGACCACCATGTGGAAGTGACATTGCCAGCACGCTATCCCCTGGCTTGGTAAATGCTTGATAGACCGCGACGTTCGCACTTGCACCAGAGTGCGGTTGGAGATTTGCATGCTCTGCGCCAAATAAAGATTTAGCGCGTTCGATTCCAATAACTTCAACTTTATCTACTTCTTCGCAGCCACCGTAGTAGCGCTTGCCGGGATAACCTTCGGCATATTTATTTGAAAGCGTTGATCCCATAGCGGCCAGAACTGCTGGCGAAGTAAAGTTTTCACTCGCAATTAATTGCAGATTCTTCTGTTGCCGAACTAATTCACTAAGGATTACTGCAGCAATATCTGGATCTTGCGCTTGCAGGGCGCTGAAATCTGGGCCGTAAAAGGCCTCACTATTTTTTTCGGTCATGAGCGAATCTTATTGGTTGGCAAGTTCAATTGTCGGAGCGACTTTCTTTAAGGCTTCTAGTGTGACCGCCCCAACACGGGTAACGGCCAAAATCTCGCCCGCCAGCGATACCACTGTTGAAAGTGGGCCATCCGATAGCTCGCCAACATCAAGTGCTTCAAGTTGATGGCTATTTTCAAACCTTGTAACCGGAGCCGCACCGGCCAGCGTTGCAGATGCAATTGCCAATGGGCCTGTTGCGTTTACTACTTCTAGCGTTGAAATTTGGTCTGGCATTCGTACAACAAAATTAGTTAAGTTGCCGCCATCTCCCAAATCCCAATTCAATGATTGATTCTGCGGCAAATTCAAAGTTAGTAAACCTGGCCAAAATTTCTCGGTTAACTCAGTTATTTCTGGTGATACTCCTTGGGCTAAACCACCTAAGGTCCGAGCCTTGCCAACGATAACTTGAGCAGCAACGCCTGGTGGATCGTTTCGCAATTGATGAAGGCGATTGACCGCTGCAAGACTAAAAGCATCGCAGGCGTAAACATAACTATGCTCGAGTGGAAGAATTACAACTTCACCGCGCTTAATTGCAGCAATAACTTTTTCGGTCATTTTAGATTCTCGATAATTTTTGCAAGAGAGCCATCAACTAGCGCATGAATTGATGTGCCTTCAGGCAGATAAGTTTCGGTAAATATCTCTCCACGTTCGTGGATTGCTGAAACAAGATCGCCACGACTAAATGGAATTACGGTCTTGATTTCTACTCTTGGTCTCGGAAGTGCGGCTTCAATAGCGGCAACCAGGGTTTCAATTCCAAATCCGGTTCGGGCAGAAAAGGCAAAACTATTTGGTTCTTCCCGAAGTAGTTGCATGAGTTTTTCCGGAGGCGCAACATCTGCTTTGTTGATTGCAATAATCTCGGCTATTTCGCCACCACCAATTTCATTTATAACAGCGCGAACTGCGCGAATTTGTTCCTGGGGATCTGGGTGTGCGCCATCAACAACGTGCACAATTAAGTCAGATTCCGAAACCTCTTCCAAAGTTGATTTGAACGCTTCAATTAATTGATGAGGTAGATGCCGCACGAAACCAACGGTGTCTGACAAGGTGTAAATCCGACCATCAGAAGAAGTGGTTTTGCGAACAGTTGGATCCAGTGTTGCAAAGAGCGCATTCTCAACCAGCACACCGGCATCAGTTAACTGATTCATTAAGGAAGATTTTCCAGCATTCGTATAGCCGGCTATTGCAACGGATGGGATGTTGTTTCGGCGTCTCTCTTGACGTTTAGTATCGCGAGAAGTTTTCATCTCTTTGATTTCGCGTCGCAACTTCGCCATCTTGTCGTTAATGCGACGGCGATCGGTTTCAATCTTTGTTTCACCGGGACCACGGCCACCAATTCCACCTGCCTGGCGTGAAAGCGAATCACCCCAACCGCGAAGTCTTGGAAGAAGATAGGTCATCTGCGCTAATTCAACTTGTGCCTTACCTTCACGACTCTTTGCATGCTGCGCAAAAATATCCAAAATCAACGCCGTGCGATCGATAACTTTAACTTTTACTTTTCCTTCTAAGTTACGAAGTTGCGCTGGTGAGAGTTCGCCATCGCAGACAACGGTATCTGCGCCACTGTTTACAACTGCTTCGCGAAGCTCCAAAACTTTTCCAGATCCAATAAATGTTGCGGGGTCTGGTTTATCGCGCCGTTGTATTAGGCCAGCCATAACTTCAGAGCCCGCTGTTTCCGCCAGTGCTGATAGTTCCTTCAAAGAATTTTCGGCATCTTGCGAAGTTCCTTCAACCCAAACACCAACTAGAACAACTTTCTCTAACCTAAGTTGGCGGTATTCGGCATCCGAAACATCTTGAAGTTCTGTTGAAAGTCCGGCAACTCTTCGAAGTGCTTGGCGATCTTGCAGATCTGCTTGATTGCTCTCCCAGTCTTCGACTTTATTCTCTTCGGCATCAAACTCTGCAGCAACGCGTGCTGAATCAGCGAGAAGCGCATCAATATCTAATTTGTCATTACTCACAAATACTTACTCAAATCAAAGTCATTAATCAAAACTGCGGGCCCGGTAAGAATTGCATTGTTATGTGAGTCAATTTCTACACTTAATCGACCACCTGGTGGATTGATAACCCAATTAGATGGCAGACGCTTTCCTTTAGAAAGTGTGGCGGCAAGTGCAACCGCACAAGTTCCAGTTCCACAAGATTTAGTTTCGCCGACGCCGCGTTCATGTACCCGCATTTTTAACTCACCATTGGGCAGGAACTCGACAAATTCCACATTCACACCATCTGGATATTCATCCGCTGGTTCTACGACTGGCGCGGTTAACAAATCACCAACTTCATTGATGTCTTCGACGAAGACAACTGCATGTGGATTTCCCATATCAATGTTGTATCCGGTCCAGGTGTGGCCATTTGTAGTTGCTGAAATCTCGCCAAACACTTCTCGGATCTGTCCCATATTTACTGTTATGTCACCAGTCTCTGGAACTGATAAATACTTCATTCCATCGCGAGTATTAATCGGAAAGATTCCAGATGGTTGATGACCCTTCTCAAGTAAATACTTAGCCATCACGCGAATTCCATTTCCGCACATTTCTGCGATTGAACCATCGCTGTTGCGGTAATCCATGAACCATTTACCTTCAAATTTTCCGACGCGAATTAAACCGTCACTGCCAACCCCAGTTTTACGGTTACAAATTGCCTGCACCTGTTCGGAAGTTATCTCTAAGTTATTTTCAGGGTCGAAAATTAAGACAAAGTCATTTTCGGTACCGTGTCCGTAAGTTCCAATCATGATTTGAGAATAGCCTGTAGGAGCGAAGCCTTGCGCTCTGAAAGATTTGATGTCGCGCTAAGCCAGGTAATTCGAAGATCTCGGCTGAACCAAGTTTCTTGGCGGCGGGCATATTGCCGCGTCGCCCTTGCCGTATCTTCAATCGCCTCTTCTCGAGACATGGAACCATGCTTCATTCGAATAATTTGGGCATAGCCAATTGCTGCTTGGGCGGTTTTGCCTTCGAGTATTCCTTGATTTATTAACTCCTCAACTTCATCTACAAAACCGGCTTCCCACATCTTTGCGACTCGGTTATCAATTCGAATATCTAAGCTTTCGCGATCCATCGCTAACCCAAATTGCATTGCATCTGGATACTTTGTTGAATCTTCTCGAGGCAAGATTGCGGTAAAAGGTTTGCCAGTTATTTCAATGACTTCTAACGCGCGAATAACCCGACGCACATTCTCCTTTGGAATTGCCAAACTAGCTGCAGGATCTAACTTGGCTAACCTTTGGTGCATTGCATCGCCACCAATTTTTTCGGCCTCTTGGTTCAATTTCTCTCTAACTTCTGGATCAGTTTCTGGGAAATTTAAATCATCCAATATTGCCTTTATATAAAGCCCAGTTCCACCAACTACAACAACACTCTTGCCGGCACCGCGCAATTCGTCGATTTTTGCCCGAGCCAGTTCTTGATACCAAGAGACAGTTACATCGGTTTTTACATCAACCAGATCTAATAAATGATGAGTTATGCCTTGGCGCTCTGCCATTGTTAATTTTGCAGTTCCAATATCCATACCTCTGTAAAGTTGCATGGAATCTGCACTTATGATTTCGGCGCCAATTTCTTTGGCAACTTCGATTGCTAATTCACTTTTACCCGTAGCAGTTGCACCACTTATGATTACTAATTTGCTCATAACTTAAGAGCGAGCCTTTAGCTGTGAAAGTGTCGGCATGCCAACCATGATTGCAGTTGAACCACTCTCTTTGCTCCGTGCTTCAGTGGCATCTCCCCCAAGAGTTTTACGAACTGAAATCGGCGCACCTTCTGCCAAAATAAAATTAGGTGACGCTTTTGAAATCTTGCTGATAACTGCATCACCAGGGCGTGGCATGTTTGATTCTTCGACAGCAAAATGTGCCAACCTAAAATCCTTGGTTCGCCCAGTCATGCGAGCCTTGCCATCATCGCGACGACCTTCATAACCTGCAACTAATATTTCTTGTTCAGTTCCCACAACTTGTTCGTTGACGAGTTGTGACATCTCCTGCTGCAAAATATGTAATGCGTCGTAGCGCTCTTTCATTACAGGACCACTTATTTGATCTGGCATTGTTGCCGCCGGAGTTCCTGGTCGCTTTGAGTATTGGAATGTGTATGCCGCTAAGAATTTAGCTTGCTTCACAAGATCCATAGTCGCTTGGAAATCTGTGTCGGTTTCTCCAGGGAATCCCACAATTATGTCTGTAGTGATTGTTGATGCCGGAATCGCGGTGCGAACTTTTTCAATTATTCCTAAGTATCGATCGCTGCGATAAGAGCGGCGCATCGCCTGCAAAATACGGTCAGAACCCGATTGCAGCGGCATATGTAGGTGTGGCATGACATTTGGCGTTTCGGCCATTGCAGCAATTACATCATCGGTGAAATCTCTTGGGTGTGGTGACATAAATCGAACGCGCTCTAGCCCAGGAATCTCGCCACATTTGCGGAGCAATTTTGCAAACGCCCCACGATCGCCAACTTCAACACCATATGCATTTACATTCTGACCCAGCAAAGTTATTTCAATTACGCCCTGATCTACAACTGCTTTAATCTCATTCAAAATATCGGCTTCACTTCTATCTTTTTCGATTCCACGAAGTGCTGGAACAATGCAAAATGTGCAGGTGTTGTTGCAGCCAACTGATACTGAAACCCAGGCGCTAAATGCCGAATGGCGGCGGGCAGGTAGCGTCGATGGGAAATGTTCTAGCGACTCTTTAATTTCAACTTGAGATTCTTCTTCGATTCGGGCCCGTTCTAGCAACGTTGGAAGTGAGCCGATGTTGTGGGTTCCAAATACGACATCCACATATGGTGCGCGTTTGATAATTGATTCTTGATCTTTCTGCGCCATGCAGCCACCAACGGCAATTTGGAAATTAGGGTCACTCTTCTTGCGTGGCGCTAAGAAAGATAAATTTCCATAAAGTTTGTTGTCGGCATTTTCGCGAACTGCGCAGGTATTGAAAACAATTAAATCTGGGTCACTTCCTTCAAGCGCTTGAACGTAACCCGCGTCAAGTAATAACCCCGAGATACGTTCAGTGTCATGCGCATTCATCTGGCAACCATAGGTTTCAACCACAAAGGATCTGGCTTGTAATTGGGTGCTCACGAAAGCAATCTTACTTATCTATCGTTGCTTCCTAATAATTCACGCATAATACGACCGGATATCGAATGACTAAATCCTTTACGTGAGAGCAGGCCATGAACCCTGCGATAAACAACATCATGATCTAGGTGTGAGCAGGAACGGTATTTGCGCTCTGCCAAGGTAAAAGCCATCTTGTATTCATCTTCATCATCAATGTTCTCTAGGGTCTCATCAATAATGTCTTGAGATACCCCTTTAAATTTTAGCTCTTGGGCAATTGAACGCTTCGATAACTTCTTCTGGCGCTGTCTAGATTCACTCCAAATTTGGGCAAATTCCAGGTCATTAAGCAAGCCTTGAAGTTCTAACTCATCTAGAACTGCGACGGCAATTTCATCTTCTACGCCACGCTTTTTGAGATGGGCATGAAGCTCGGCCCTACTCTTCGCTCTTGGCGCCAACGCATAGTGCGCAGTCGTAAGTGCGAAAGAGTAGGGATCTGCCTCAACCTCTTTATCGTTAATCAATTTAGGTTAATCAATTTTTTAGAAATCAACCTCAGCGGTTGCTTCATCAATTGCAGCTACTAGTTCAGCATCGACAACGATTGGAACATAATGTTCGCGAATCTTTTTCTCGATGTCATTTGCTAGATCAGGATTATCAATCAAGAAAGCACGAGCGTTCTCTTTTCCTTGACCAAGCTGATCTGCTTCGTAGGTGTACCAAGCGCCAGCCTTCTTTACAACGCCAACTTCAACGCCGAGGTCGATTAGTGAACCTTCACGTGAAATTCCGACTCCATAAATAATGTCGAATTCGGCTTGCTTAAATGGTGGGGCCATCTTGTTCTTAACAACTTTGACGCGAGTTCTGTTTCCAACTGCATCATTGCCATCTTTAAGAGTTTCGATTCGACGGATATCAAGACGGATAGAAGCGTAGAACTTAAGCGCTTTTCCACCTGTTGTGGTCTCTGGAGTTCCGAAGAAAACACCGATCTTGTCACGCAATTGGTTAATGAAAATTGCGGTGGTATTTGATTGGTGAAGTGCGCCAGTAATTTTACGAAGTGCTTGTGACATCAAACGTGCCTGCAAGCCCATATGTGAATCACCCATCTCGCCTTCAATTTCTGCGCGAGGTGTAAGTGCTGCAACTGAGTCAACGACGATTACATCGATTGCGCCGGAGCGAACCAACATATCCATGATCTCAAGTGCTTGTTCACCGGTGTCTGGTTGTGAAACTAAAAGTGCATCAATATCGACACCCAATTTGCGGGCATACTCTGGATCAAGTGCATGCTCGGCATCAATAAATGCTGCGATGCCGCCAGCTTTCTGTGCATTAGCAATTGCATGAAGTGCAACAGTTGTCTTACCTGAAGATTCTGGTCCGTAAATTTCTACGATACGACCACGGGGTAGGCCACCAATTCCAAGTGCGATATCTAGCGCAACTGAACCAGTTGAAATAACTTCTACAACTTGTGGGCCGCGATCGCCCATCTTCATAACTGAACCCTTACCGAATTGACGCTCGATTTGGGCAAGTGCACTGTCTAAGGCTTTACTGCGATCTGAATTTGATTTATCTAGCTTTTCAGATTGTTTATCCGGCTGTTCTTTAGCCATTTTTTGACCTTTCATCGATCATCGTTATCGGTCCTGAAGGTACGGAAGGCCACCGACGGCAGAGGCTAGGCATCTGCGGAAATGTGGAACCGCTCAGGCTGGGTATATCCGGGCTTTTAACTTTAAAGCTATTGGCGCGAATGGGATAAGGGTAGCCGAACACCTGTTCGAATAGCAACAACACGCCGACCAACGGCAATTTAAATCTAACTATCTAAATTTGGGTGGCATCTCTGGATTATGAGCGACTACGCCCTTCCAGATATCTCCTGGCTCCTGGCCCATAACTAGTGCTTGTTCGACTGTAACGCCACCTAATTCGGCGTGAACGATATCTCTGGAATAAGTATTTGGGTCTGGAAAATAATCCGCAATGCGAGCGCGTAACTCTGTTATCCGCAAGTTATCTCGGCCGGTTCAAAGTTATGTGAGTGATCTAGCGATTTGATCTGCTTGATGCGCAGATTCTGCTGGGGTCAATGGTGATGCAACTTGGCCCAGTAACCAATGTAAAACCAAACTCGAATTATCGAGCCCAAAGATCTTGGTGAGTGATTCCTGAACTATTGCCCAAAGTGGGTGCTCGCCAATCGTTACAAAGGCGGCAATATCTTTTGCGTCAGTCTCAGTCATTTTGCGTAACGCCTTATCCCCTGAAATCTCGCGGGACAGAACTAGCAGCGCATCCTTTGGTGATGGTGCGCTCGCTGCTAATTCAGCAAGTCGCAAAATTTCAGATTCCAGAAGGGTAAACATCATCTCTTCTTTATCTGCAAAGTGATTGTAAACCGTTGCTCTTGAGACTTGGGCACGTGCTGCAATATCAACCATGTTTGATTCAAATGAACCAACTTCGGCAATGACGGTTTTAGCACCCGCAAGAATTGCGGTTCGTGAACGTTGGGCTGGGGCTAAAGTCATCGATTAATCCGGTATCCGAAAATATCGTCGCTAGCTAAAAAGCTAAGCGGCGGCTTCTACAACGCTGAGTGAAGGTGCCTCTGTTGCGCGAATTGCTATTGAAACATCTGTCATAACTGCTAGCAAAGAGAGATCAAGTGCTTGGCAGATTGAATTTAAAAGTTCGGATGAAGCTTCTTTCTGTCCACGTTCAACTTCGGATAAATATCCCAAAGATACGCGCGCTGCTTTTGCAACATCGCGAAGGGTGCGACCTTGTGAGATGCGCGCTTGGCGCAAGGTGCTACCGATATGGGTGCGAAGAAGAGTCACTGATTTCACAAGCTAAGGATACGCGAAAAGGTGGCTAATGCGCTCTCAATTGTGGCATTTCTTACCGTGGCGCGATCGCCAGATATCGAAAGTTCGATAGCGATAACCTCTTTTTTGCTAGCTATAGCCATCCAAACAGTGCCGGCAGTTTTTCCATATGCCTTGCCTGGTCCAGCAACACCAGTCGTCGAAATTGCATAATCCGATTTAAATAAATTGCGAGCGTTGGCTGCCATTTCTTTCGCGACTTCTTCAGAAACCGCGGTGTGCTTAGTAATCAATTTTTTTGAGACTTCCAATAACTTTGACTTACTTAAATCGCTATACGTTGTAATACCGCCAAGAAATACTTCTGATGAACCAGCTACTTCAGTAATGGCCGCTCCTAGGCCGCCACCGGTTAGCGATTCAGCTACCGCCAGAGTCTTTCCAGATTTTTTTAATTGATTGACCACAGTTGTTGCTAATTCGATATTAGTCTTCACTTTTTAAATACCTTTTTGAAATAGTCATATCCGGTTGTAATGGTTAAAAAAATTGCGACTGCCATAAATGCATCACGTGGAATATGTAGCCAGGTTGGTAGTGGCAAAATGTAGAATCCGACGCCAAATCCTTGAAAAGTTGCTTTGAGTTTTCCGCCCTTACTTGCTGGGATTACGCCATCTTTAATTACCGTTAACCGAAGAATTGTTACTGAAACTTCACGAACTAGAATCAATATTGTTACCCACCACCACAATTTTCCTTGCATTGAAAGACCAACCATTGCGGCTCCGATTGCGATTTTGTCGGCAACTGGATCTAAAAAAGTGCCAAAACTTGTGATCTGTTTTCTAGATCTAGCTATCTTTCCATCTAGAAAATCAGTTAGGCCAACCAGAAAGAATCCAGTCCAGGCAATTATCTGCCAGGTCCAATCATCCCCGCCATTCTTGAAAAGCGCATAACAACAGAATGGAACTGCGACCAGGCGAGAAATTGTTAATGTGTTTGGCAGATTCAGAAGTTTCATAATGGAACCGCAATTAAATCAACGCCGGAAACTTCGGTGACAACAGCATCGACATATTCTCCGACTTTAAACTTTGCGCGTCCCTTAACGAAGGTAGAGCCATCTACTTCCGGTCCCTGATGTTCTGCCCGGCCTTCTTGGTTATCTTCATCTTCAATCAATACTCGAACATGTTCGCCGATTCGCTCTTCGGCTCGCTGCATTAAAAACTCATCTACTAACTTCGAAAGCAGTTCAACGCGGGAGTTGATCACGTCCTGATCTACTTTATTTTCCAAGGTAAGTGCTTCAGTCTTATCTTCATCGGAATATCCAAATACCCCGATTGCATCGAGTCGGGCCCGAGATAAGAAATCAACCAGTTCATCAAACTCTTCTTGGGTTTCACCTGGAAATCCAACTATTACATTTGAGCGAATTCCGGCCTGCGGAGCTAACGCTCTGATTTGAGTAATTAAATGTAGGAAGGATTCGGTATCACCAAAGCGACGCATTCTGCGCAGAACTGTTGCACTTGCATGTTGAAATGAGAGATCAAAATAAGGCACAACTTTTGGAACTGAAACCATTGCTTGGATAAGTGAGGGGCGCATCTCTGCGGGTTGGAGGTAAGAAAGGCGGATGCGTTCAACACCAGGAATCTTTGCAATCTCGGGCAGCATGTTTTCAAGAACTTTCATATCTTTAAAGTCTTTGCCATATGAGGTGGTATTTTCGCTAACCAGAAAGAGTTCAGATACGCCCTCTGCTGCAAGCCATTGCGCTTCCTCGATAATCTCGGTTGGACGCCTTGAGACAAATGAGCCACGGAACATTGGAATCGCACAGAACGAACATCTACGATCGCAACCAGAAGCAATCTTCAACGGTGCAATTGGTGCGTTGTCTAAACGCTTGCGCGCCAGCGGTTGGCTTGGTGAATTTAATTTTTGACGGTCAGCTGGCGCAATAGGTAAAAGTGCTCTGCGATCTTTTGGTTTATGCGCGGCTATTGATCCACCACTAATTATTGTCTGCAACCGTGCTGAAATATCTTCATAGTCATCGAAACCCAAAATTGCATCTGCTTCTGGCAGCGCTTCAGAGAGTTCGTTGCCATAACGCTCTGCCATACAACCAACTGCAACGACAGCTTTTGTTATGCCATTAGTTTTGAGTGAATGAGCCTCTAGAAGCGCATCTACTGAATCTTTCTTGGCGCTTTCGATAAAGCCACAAGTATTAACTAGCGCTACTTCAGCAAGAGCTGGATCCGAAACAAGAGTCCATCCATCTGCCGATAATCTTCCGGCGAGTTCTTCAGAATCAACTTCGTTACGAGCACAGCCAAGAGTTACAAGCGCGACCGTGCGAGGTCGCTTAGTGGTTAGCGTATTTTGTTGATCGGTGGCGCTCATCTGCGCCATCTTACAGTGCGTTAAGTTTTAAGTGGTGCTCAACCGTTATTTGAGTTATCTGGGGTAAAGGAGAGACGAACTACTTCCCCGACTCCGCCAGGTGTTCCAATTTCTTTGCCGTTTACATTTAGCGAAACTGCTGCGGCATTTCCGATGGTTACTTGTAGCAGTTGGTCCTCAGCAAAGGATTTTGATTCCCCAACCTTTATCGAGCCACTAAAAATTTGAGCTCCACTTGCATCTTGGATTCCGATCCAAGATTTTCCAGAAATACCTGTAACAACTAGGGAAACACCGGTTGTCTTAGTAGCGACAACTTGCGAGTTTTGATCAGTTGTTGAAGGGACCGCACCTTGGCTTGACGGAGCCACTGGCAAAGTCTCGTTACTTGGGAAGAGAGAGATAACTGCGGGCACTGCAATCAGAAGTGCAACTACACCTGCTGCAACTGAAGCCAATGACTTATAAGAAATTGCGGGACGTTGTGCGCGTGGCTTAACTAAATGGTTCTCTTCTAATAAATCAATCATTGGTCGATCGAAGTCGCCAGTTGATTGTGCAAATTTTTCGATTAGTAAATCAGCATTTATCTTTAATACCTTTGCAATAGTGCGGATATGTCCACGCGCATATGCATTGCCACCACAACTTGTAAAATTATCCGATTCAATATCATTAATCAAAGTTTCACGAATTCGAGTTATCTGTGCAATTTTTGCAACTGTGTAACCAGCACGTTCGCGCGCATCGCGAATTTCAGTGCCGAGAGTTAGATTTTCCAAACTCATTTATTTTCCTCTTACTTAAAATCACTTAAAGCCATGGAAGGGGATTTCCAAGGCCCTAAGGGTAAAACCTGTGGGTGCCTTAGGACAAGTCCGGAAGTGACCAAGGGGTTAATTCACCCTTAACGCTGACCCCTGTAAAGCCGACTTACGCTGAATTACAACCTTTGGTTTTAGAGATTGCCTTGTAATTGCTCAAGAACATTCGGCATCTGTTCAGCACTAATCAATACGGTGCGCGCCTTAGATCCTTCGGTTGGTCCAACAATTCCACGACTCTCCATTAAGTCCATTAAACGTCCCGCTTTTGCAAAACCGATTCGTAATTTACGTTGCAACATAGATGTAGATCCAAATTGTGTTGAAACAACTAATTGAACTGCTTGTAATAACAAATCCATATCATCGCCAATATCATCTTCGATAATGTGAGCCTTAACTGGCGCAGCTAAATCAAGGCGATAAACCGGTTGCAGCTGGGCTTTCACATGATTAACAATTGCTTCGGTCTCGCGCTCCGAAACATATGCACCCTGGATACGCATCGCCTTACTTGCACCCATTGGCAGGAAGAGAGCATCGCCTTGGCCAACTAATTTTTCAGCACCGGGCGTATCTAAAATAACTCTTGAATCTGCAAGGCTTGATGTTGCAAATGAAAGCCGAGACGGAACGTTAGCTTTAATTAGGCCAGTAACGATGTCAACGCTTGGTCGCTGGGTCGCAATAACTAAGTGAATACCAGCAGCTCTGGCCAATTGAGTAATACGCACAATTGACTCTTCAACTTCGCGAGCCGCAACCATCATTAAATCTGCGAGCTCATCGATTATTACCAATAAATATGGATATGGTTCAAGAATTCGTTCACTGCCTTCGGGCACCGTTAATTTCCCAGAGCGAACCGCTTTGTTGAAGTCGTCTATGTGTCTAAATCCGAAGGCTGAAAGATCGTCGTATCGCATATCCATTTCACGAACTACCCAAGCAAGGACATCGGCAGCCTTCTTCGGATTCGTAATAATTGGTGCGATTAAATGTGGAATTCCTTCATAGCTTGTAAGTTCTACCCGCTTTGGATCGATCATTACTAGGCGGACATCATCTGGTGTTGAACGCATAAGAATTGAAACAATTAGCGAGTTAATCATTGAAGATTTTCCGGCACCAGTAGCACCAGCTACTAGTAGGTGCGGCATCTTCGCTAAATTCGCACAGATAAAGTTTCCTTCTACATCCTTACCAAGTGCAATAACCATTGGGTGGGTATCGTTTCCAGCAACTGAGGAGCGGAGCACATCTCCGAGCGCAACAATTTCTCGATCAGTATTTGGGATTTCAATTCCAACTGCAGATTTACCAGGAATAGGTGAAAGTATTCGAACATCTCCGCTGGCAACTGCATAAGAAATATTTTTGGAAAGTGCGGTAATCGCTTCAACCTTTACGCCATTTCCAAGTTCAACTTCATATCGCGTAACTGTTGGACCACGCATAAAACCAGTAACTCGACATTCAACACCAAATTGATCGAAAACTTGAGTCAGCGCGGCAACAACTACATCATTTGCTTTTGACTTTGCCTTTGCCGCTGGGCCGGTCTTTAGTAAATCCATGGAAGGTAATTCATATTTAGTGTCACCGGTTAACAACATCTGCTTCGCATGTTTAGGAACACTTGCCACGGGCACACTTACTGGTGTGCTTGCCGGTGTTAGCTCACGTGGAATCTCAACTGTGAACTCTTCATCAAAGCTCTCTTCATCTAACTCTTCTTGTTCTTCTAAATCCTCCTCATGCCTGAATCCTTGAACAAGCGGCGTTTCAAATGGTGGGGTATTTGAAATTTCAAATTTTTCTTCAGCTCTTGCCGCTCGAGCATCTGAAACCTTTCCGCTCCCCCAATTGAATAGCGCTCCAATTCGCGCTAAAACTTTTGATACCGGGGTTGCTGTAATAACCAATATGCCGAAAAAGAGAAATATTAGGAGAATCGGAATTGCAAGAATTGTTGTTACTAGCGCAACTAGTGGAGTTGATATGCCGTAGCCAATCCAACCACCACCATTTCTAATCGCAGTCTGACCGGTTCCGGTAGAGCCATTAAGAATATGAAGCAGGCCAGTAATTGAAATAAGTAAGACAAAGGTTCCGACAATGATTCGACCAGTTGCCTTTGAATCATCTGGCGTTCTAAATAAGCGGAAAGCAAAGTAGATAAAGATGATTGGCGTAGTTATTCCCAGACGTCCTACTAAACCAAAGACTGCCGCATATATTCCATGCCCAACAATGTTATCTAAGCTAAACCAGACACCTGCCGCAGAAATTAAACCAAGGATGAATATCAGGAATGCAAAGCCGTCTCGTTGGTGAGCAGGATCTAAATCCTGGGCGCCACGAAATATAAAACGAACAGAGGAGCCGAGAGTTTTTGCAATAAATTTCCAGATTGCACCAATCCCACGAGCAGCTCCATTGGCTGCCGCAGATTTCTTACTTGATGCTTTTTTTCTCGCGGCCATAATGGCTAACCTTAAAGCGTTAGATATACGCGATAACTAAGGCGCGCCGCTATACCTCGATAACTACCGGAACAATCATTGGCTTGCGACGATGCTTGTCGCCAACCCAACTTCCTACTGTTTTTCTAACAACTTGTTGCAACTGATGTGTTCCATTAATTCCATTGCCGACCGCTGTTGCAAGCGCCTTTTCAATCATGCCTTTTACTTCATTGAATAGCGCATTATCTTCGGTAAAACCTCGGGCATGAATATCTGGACCCGCAACTATTTTTCCAGTTTGGGATTCGATAACTACAACAACTGAAATGAAACCTTCTTCGCCAAGAATTCGTCGATCTTTAAGAGAGCTTTCAGTTATCTCACCAATGCTCTGACCATCTACATAAACAAAACCAACAGGGATTGCACCTGCAACATCTGCATATCCATCAGCCATATCTACGACGATTCCATTCTCAACAACCAAAGTATTTGTTCTGGAAACTCCAGTTTTGATTGCAAGTTCAGCATTCGCCCGCAGATGGCGCCATTCACCATGAATTGGCATAACATTTTTTGGTTTTACGATGTTGTAGCAATAGAGCAATTCGCCAGCAGATGCATGTCCAGATACGTGAACCATGGCATTTCCTTTATGGACAACATTTGCACCGAAGCGGGTTAGCTCATTTATAACTCGATAAACCGGATTTTCATTTCCTGGAATAAGTGAGGAAGCAAGAATTACAGTGTCACCTTTACCAACTTGAATTTCATGATCACCATTTGCCATACGTGATAGTGCTGCAAGCGGCTCGCCTTGTGAACCTGTGCAGATTAGAACCACTTTGTCGCCGTAATCTTTCAGATTCTTAGAATCAACAATTAAGTTAGGTGGAATATGTAGGTAGCCAAGATCTTCTGCCAATTTCATATTTCGAACCATGCTGCGACCAACAAAGGCAACTTTGCGACCATGTGATTCTGCTACATCAATAATCTGTTGAATTCGATGAACATGTGATGCGAATGATGCAACGATTACGCGGCGCTCTGTCTGGCGAATAACCCGATCAAGAACTGGACTGATGTCGCGCTCTGCAGTTGTGAATCCTGGTACATCAGCGTTCGTCGAATCAACCATGAATAAGTCAACGCCTTCGGCACCTAGCCTGGCAAATGTTGCGAGGTCAGTAATTCGACCATCAAGTGGGAGCTGATCCATTTTGAAGTCACCGGTTGCAAGAACTAACCCTGCAGGTGTGCGAATTGCAATTGCAAGAGCATCTGGGATTGAGTGATTAACTGCAACAAACTCTAATTCGAATGGTCCAAATTTCTGAATCATTCCCGCTTTAACTTCAACCATAGGAGCAGTGATTCTGCGCTCCTTTAATTTAGCTTCCGTGAAAGCAAGAGTTAGCTTTGATCCAACTATCGGGATATCGCTGCGTTCGCGTAAAAGGTAAGGAACTGCGCCAATGTGATCTTCATGGCCATGAGTTAGTGCAACTGCCACAACATCGTCTAACCGTTCGCGAATGTATTCAAAGTCGGGAAGAATTAAATCAATTCCCGGTTGGCTCTCTTCTGGAAAGAGAACTCCGCAATCGACTACTAACAACTTTCCTTCATATTCGAAAACGGTCATGTTGCGACCGATTTCACCTAGCCCACCAAGTGCAACTATGCGAAGAGTTTTTGCAGCGAGCTTGGATGGATAGGGTAAATCTGGATGCGGATGATTCATTAGTTAAGTGTTACTCCACCTTGTCGTAGGTCCTCCCGCAGTTGCGCTATTTGCGCAGCGGTGGCATCGACAAGTGGCAATCTAGTAAATCCGCCAGGTAGGCCCATTTCATTTAGTGCGGCCTTAGTCAATATCGCACCTTGGGTGCGGAAGGTTCCGGTGAATACCGGTAATAATTTTTGATGAATTTCAAGTGCACGCGCTGCGTTGCCAGAGAACCAAGCATCTAACATTTCGCGAAGACCACTTCCAACGGTATGACCACAAACAGATACAAAACCAACTGCGCCAACTGAAAGTAGCGGCAAATTCAAAATATCATCACCAGAATAAACTGGAATTCCGGAGCGCTTAATTACCCAGGAGGTTGCAGCAACATTTCCCTTTGCATCTTTTAGTGCAGCAATCCTTGGGTGTTCAGAAAGTTCAACGATAGTGTCAGATTCAATTTCAATTCCAGTTCGACCAGGTATGTCGTACATCATCACTGAAAGATCTGTTGCATCGGCCATCGCTCTAAAGTGTGCTGCGATTCCTGCTTGTGGCGGTTTGTTGTAATAAGGAGTTACTACTAATAACGCGTCGGCTCCAGCCTTTGCTGCACGTTTTGCTTGAACTACAGAGTGCGAAGTTTCATTATTTCCAGCGCCAGCAATTACGAAAACTTTAGGCCCAACAACTTTCTTAACGACACTTACTATCTGATCTTTCTCATCATCACTTGTTGTTGGCGCTTCGCCTGTTGTGCCATTTACGACTATTCCATCATGTCCAGTTGAAACTAAGTGAGCTGCTAATTTTTCGACACCTGCCCAATCGATCTCGCCATCTTTATTAAATGGCGTAACCATGGCGGTAATTAACCGACCAAATGGAGGTGTAATACTCATGCGCTTAGGCTACACGCAAATTACGGAGCTATGCGACCGGATTTCTGGAATGCCGCATAAGTCATCGGCATAAGTTCGGCGAAGTGCTTCTCCATTTTCTCGGCAACCATCTCAATTTCACGTTGTGGATATGACGGAAAATGCGAGTCTGGGCTAGATGTGCGAAGCGAAAGGAAATTCATTAACGCTCGTGCATTCATAGTTACGTACATTGAAGAGTAAAGAGTTACTGGTAGAACTGCACGCGCTACTTCGCGAGCAACGCCCGAAGCTAAAATTTTCTGATAATTCTCATAAGCAAGTGTGCAAGTTTCCTTTATTGCATTAACTGTTATATCTAACTGTTCTGGAGTTCCATCAACAAAAGTGTATGCACCAGTTTTGCCAACCTGAACTAATTTGCGATCCTTATTTGGAATGTAAAAAACTGGGCGAAGTTCTCGGTAGCGGCCACTCTCTTCGTTATAGGAAGCAATTCGGTGACGCATAAATTCGCGGAATACAAAGATTGGTGCAGAAACAAAGAAGGTCATTGAAGTATGTTCGAAGGGACTTCCATGTCGTTCCCGAGCAAGGTAATTAATTAGGCCAGCATCGCGATCACTAGATTCGCCAACTTTTTCTAACGTAGTTTCACCAGCTGTTGATACCCGCGCTGCCCAAATTACATCGGCATCACTTGCACTCGACTTAACCAATTCAACGGTCATGTCATCGCGAAAAACAATTTCTTGTTTTGTATCTTCGATTTCGGACCTATCGACAGTATCAGCAGTATCGGCATTCATGAGCCGACCCTATATAAAACTATGCCAATCCCATCGGATTAGGGCATACTTTCGGCGTGTCAGTGAAGCGTGATTCTTTCAGCGTCTCAATAACCGTTGGTGCATACGGCAGCGCATTCGGTGCTGCTGCAGTGGCAGCAGATTTCTCTGTGCTCCAAGCTTGCTTGCTCTCACTACTTTTATTTTCAGGTGCATCGCAATTTGCTGTCGTAGGTGTGATCGCTGCAGGTGGAACCCCACTTAATGCAATTGCTACTTCTACACTTCTAGGAACTCGCAATGGACTTTATGGATTGCGGCTCGCACCTCTTTTGAAATTGCGCGGTTGGAAGCGAGTTGTTGCAGCCCAAATAACAATCGATGAATCTATTGGTGTTGCACTTGCGCAGAAAGATGAAGACCAAATGCGCAAGGGATTTTGGTATACCGGTTTTGGAGTATTTGTTTTCTGGAATTTATTTACACTTGCAGGCGCCCTAGGTGCGCAGGCCATCGGCAATCCTTCGGCATGGGGCTTAGATGCAGCAGTTCCTGCCGCATTTCTCGGTCTACTTTGGCCCAGACTTTCTGATCGTAAATCTTGGGTGCTTTCTGGTTTCGCAATTCTGTTGGCGCTCACTTTGACGCCAATTGTTCCTGCAGGAATTCCAATTATTTCCTGCACCGCACTTGCAATAATTATTGGTTGGCGCAAATGAGCAACTTCTGGATTGCGGTAATTGGATCAAGCGCGCTGGCTTTCGCAATTAAGTACATTGGTGCATCCGTGCCTGAAACTTTTTTAAGTAATCCACGAATCCTTCGAATCAACACCTTGATCCCAGTTGCACTCTTGACCGCCCTGGTAGCCGTAAACACGTTTGCGGATGAAACGAAATTAGTGCTGGATAACCGAGCTTTAGGAATGGCTGCTGCAGTTGTTCTGTTGATAGCCAAAGCACCGTTTCCGGTTGTGGTTCTAGGTGCTGCTATAACTTCAGCACTTGCCTATCGCTATATTTAAAGAATCTTTAGCGCTTCTAGCTTTGCTTTTAAATCGATATCTGAAGGTTCAGTTAGATGTGTTCCATCGCTAAAAACAATTACCGGAATTGACTGCATGCCACCATTAATTTCAACAACTTTATCGGCTGCAGATTTATCTGCTTCAACATCAATGTAGGTATATTCAACGTTATTAAAATCTAAGAATTTCTTTGATCTGCGGCAATCCCCGCACCATTCTGCGCCGTACATTAAAACATTACTCATTACTGCTCCTTATTTAAGATCCATATAGTTTTCGAGACCAAAAGTTAGACCTGGATGGCTTCCAACTTCCCGAATTGCTAGCAATACTCCCGGCATAAAACCAGTGCGATCAATTGAATCGTGGCGGATTGAAAGTGTTTCCCCAACATCGCCAAGGATTACTTCTTGGTGGGCCACTAATCCACGCAAGCGAACTGAGTGAATTTGAACATCACCAATCTTTGCACCACGAGCCCCGTCGATCTCTGAAGTCGTTGCGTCTGGCATTGCTGCTTTATTAACGCTCTTGCGGGCGGCTGTGATTAATTCTGCAGTGCGCACTGCTGTTCCAGATGGTGCATCTGCTTTTGCTGGATGATGAAGTTCAACAATCTCAACTGATTCAAAATACTTTGAGGCCTGGGCTGCGAATTGCATCATAAGAACTGCGCCGAGTCCGAAGTTTGGGGCAATTAGTGCGCCAACTTTTGGGTTCGCTTCTAACCAGGATTTAATTTGATTGAGTTTCTTCTCGTCAAAGCCAGTAGTTCCTACAACAACGCTAATTCCATTCTTAATGGCGAATTCAAGATTTCCCATGACTGAATCTGGGTGAGTGAAATCGACAACAACTTGAACACCACTTGAAGCTAACTTATCTAGCGAATCACCAAGATCAAGGCTTGCAACTAATTCTAGATCTTTACATTCGGAAATCGCCTTAATACTTTCAGATCCCATGCGTCCTTTAGCACCTAGGACTGCAACCTTTATGCTCATGAAATCACCTTTTCAAATTTCGCTTTACTTCTAAATGGACCCACTAGTGCAAGGGTAGCGGGAGCACTGAATAAGTCGCGTGCTAATTGATGAACTTGTTCCGGAGTCACGCTTCGTACCTTCGATAAAATGTCATCAAAGCTCATGATTTCACCGTAAACAAGTTCGCTCTTTCCAATTCGGCTCATTCGAGAACCAGTATCTTCTTGACCCAGAATTAAGCCGCCAGTTACGGCGCCCTTCGCTCTTGAAATCTCTTCATCAGTTAACCCATGTTGCGCAACTGATTCGCTGATATCGCGCATCAATTTAATAACTTCTTCTGCCTTCTCAGTCCGACACCCAGCATAAAAGGCAAGAGTTCCGGTTCCGGCAAACTGTTGTGGATAGGCATAAGTTGTATAGGCAAGACCGCGCTTCTCGCGAATCTCTTGAAACAATCTAGAAGCCATTCCGCCACCGATTGCTGAAGCTAAAACGCTAAGTGCAAATCTGCGATCATCACTTCGAGCAAGTCCGGGAAAACCATAAAGAATATGAGCCTGTTCAGTTTTTCGATCTATTATTCCAACTTCACCGAGACCCGGAGTCTTTATCGGAGTTGCACCTCTAACTTCATGTTTGTTATTTGGTACATCTAGAAAGCCATCTTTCGAGATCGCTTCTTCAACCATTTTTACTACTTTTTTATGTTTAACATTTCCAGCAACTGAAACAACTAGATTTTCTGGCTGGTAATGCTTCTTGTAATAGTTATAAATCGAATTTCTAGGCATCTTGTTAATTGAATCAACGGTGCCCAGAATTGATCTTCCCACTGGAGAATCGCCGTAATAGGTATCTAAATAAAGTTCGTGAATATAGTCAGAGGGATCATCATCGCGGACTGCGATTTCACTTAAAACCACCTTGCGTTCAGAGTCCACATCTTCAGCAGAAAAAGTTGAAGAGGTAATTAAATCTGTCACGACATCAACAGCCAAAGGTAAATCGGTGTCGATTACGCGCGCATAGAAACAGGTGTATTCCTGGCCAGTAAATGCATTCATCTCGCCGCCGACCGCTTCAATCGATGAAGAAATCTCGAGAGCAGTACGGGTTTTAGTTCCTTTAAACAATAAGTGTTCTAGAAAGTGCGAAGCTCCCGCGACAGTTTTACCTTCATCGCGAGAGCCAACATTTGCCCAAATTCCTACCGCAGCGGAGCGAGACGTACTGACTTCTTCAGTAACAATTCGCAGCCCGCTGGGCAAGATTGTCTTACTCAATTATTCGCCGGCTTCCTTACCAGGAACCGTGCCATCTGCAAGAACTGGAACCAAAGAGAACTTACCCTTTGGATCAATCTCTGCAATTTCAACTTCAATCTTCTCGCCAACCTTCATTACTTCTTCAAGGTTTTCGATGCGCTTTCCACCATGCAATTTGCGAATCTGCGAGATGTGTAGCAAGCCATCTTTACCTGGAACAAGTGAAATGAATGCGCCGAATGTTGCAAGCTTCACGATACTTCCGTTGAAGCGCTCTCCCACCTTAGGAACAACTGGGTTAGCGATTGCATCAATCATTGCCTTTGCGGCTTCGGCTTGTGAACCTTCAAGTGCACCGATGTAAACAGTTCCATCATCTTCGATGGTGATGTCTGCGCCGGTCTCATCTTGAATCTGGTTAATCATTTTGCCCTTAGGTCCAATGATTGCGCCGATTAGATCAACAGGAACCTTGACCGAAATAATGCGAGGAGCAAGAAGGCTCATCTCATCTGGTGCATCGATTGCTTGGTTCATGATGTCAAGAATTGTTAGACGTGCTTCTTTAGCTTGAAGCAGTGCTGATGCCAAGATTGATGCAGGAATTCCATCAAGTTTGGTATCTAGTTGAAGCGCAGTCACAAAGTCTTTTGTTCCTGCAACTTTAAAGTCCATATCTCCGAAAGCATCTTCTGCTCCGAGAATATCTGTGATCGCAACATATTCAGTCTTGCCATCAACGACATCTGAAATAAGACCCATGGCAATACCTGCAACAGATGCCTTCAGTGGAACACCAGCATTTAGCAGCGACATAGTCGACGCACATACTGAACCCATTGATGTTGAACCATTTGATCCAAGAGCTTCTGAAACTTGGCGAATTGCATATGGGAATTCTTCACGTGTTGGAAGAACTGGAACCAATGCACGTTCTGCAAGTGCACCGTGGCCGATTTCGCGACGCTTTGGTGAACCAACACGACCAGTCTCGCCCACTGAATATGGTGGGAAGTTGTAGTTGTGCATGTAACGCTTGTGATTTTCTGGACTCAAGGTATCTAGTTGTTGTTCCATCTTTAACATGTTCAAAGTTGTAACACCAAGGATTTGAGTCTCGCCACGTTCGAAGATTGCTGAACCGTGAACGCGAGGCATAACTTCAACCTCTGCTGTAATTGCACGAATATCGCGAATGCCGCGACCATCGATACGAATCTTGTCGCGAAGAACGCGCTGACGGACAAGCTTCTTAGTTACTGAACGAATAGCTGCAGAAACTTCTTTCTCACGGCCTTCGAAACTAATTGCAAGCTTCTCTTTAACAGCAGCACTGATTTCATCTAGCTTTGTTTCGCGCTCTTGCTTTCCAGCAATTGTTAGCGCCTTAGCCATGTCATCTTTTGCTGCTGCTTCAACTGCAGCAAATGTGTCATCTTGGTAATCCAAGAAGACTGGGAATTCGCCAGTTGGCTTTGCAGCAACTTTTGCAAGATCCATCTGCGCTTGGCAGAGAATACGAATAAATGGCTTTGCTGCTTCTAAACCTTCGCCAACAATCTCTTCAGTTGGTGCTTTTGCGCCAGCCTTGATGAGATTAATTGTCTGAGTTGTAGCTTCTGCTTCAACCATAATGATTGCAATATCTCCATCAATAATTGAACCAGCAACAACCATATCGAATACTGCTTTTTCCAAATCAGAGTGATTTGGGAATGCAACCCATTGGCCCTCAATCAAAGCAACGCGAACGCCACCGATTGGACCAGAGAATGGCAAGCCAGCAAGTTGTGTTGACATTGATGCTGCGTTAATCGCAAGTACGTCATACATATGATCAGGGTTAAGTGCCATAACAGTCACGACAACTTGAACTTCATTACGAAGTCCCTTTACGAATGATGGACGAAGTGGTCGGTCAATTAAACGACAGGTAAGAATTGCATCTTCTGACGGACGACCTTCGCGACGGAAGAATGATCCTGGGA
>CANLEG010000013.1 GCA_947489605.1 Actinomycetota bacterium | reverse complement strand
ATTGGCGCATTCAGCGAATTTAGCGAAGCGATTGAACACTGCCCTAAAAATTGCTCGCATAATGAGGAAAGTTGTGCGCTAAATTCTTGGGAACTAGATGATGTAAGCAAGTCAAGGCTAGAGAGCTTACGTCGCTTGCTTAAGGCCTAGTTCTTCTCGAGCCTAAGGAATGGTGTGCAGTAGGATTCCGACATGTCGCAAAGCGCCCGTGATTTAAATTCAGATTTAGAACTCGCACTGCGCCTTGCAGATATCGCAGATGAAATTTCCTTAGCGCGCTATCAGGCCCTTGATTTAATTGTTGAAACAAAGCCAGATTCATCTCCTGTAACTGATGCTGATAAGGCAGTTGAAACTGCTATTAGAAACGAAATCTTAAAAGTCAGAAGTGAAGACTTAGTAGTTGGCGAAGAATATGGCAGTCCAGATTCGCTAGCCGGAAAGTATTACTGGGTAATCGATCCAATTGATGGCACCAAGAATTATTTACGCGGGGTTCCAACTTGGGCGACGTTAATTGGCCTTGTTGATCCATCTGGAGAAGTTGTTGTTGGAGTTGTTAGTGCGCCAGCACTCGCAAGACGTTGGTGGGCCGCAAAAGGATTGGGTGCAAAGACGCAGTTTAATTCCACTGAAGTTTCGGCGCTGAAGGTCTCAAAAGTTTCAAAGTTAAGTGATGCATCAGTTTCTTACTCAGATTTAATTGGCTGGGGCGAGCGTAAAAATAAGTTTGTCGCCCTGCAAGAAAAAGTTTGGCGAACTCGTGGGCATGGCGATTTCTGGTCACACATGTTAGTTGCCGAAGGCGCTGTCGATATTGCAGTTGAACCTTCACTCTCACTTTGGGATATGGCAGCGCTGGATGTAATTGTCCGTGAAGCCGGTGGAAAATTTACAAATATTGATGGCAAAGATGGTCCCCATGGTGCAAGTGCAATTTCTAGTAATGGTTTGCTGCATGGTGCCTTCTTGAAAGAGATTAACTAAATGGTCCCAATTAAATTATCCGGCGTTGAGATTGCGGGCGTTGAGATTACGGGCGTTGAGATTGCGGGCGTTGAATTATCGGGATCACAAGTTCAACAAATTCTTTATGTTCTAGTGGGCTTTGTAATCTTTATTCTTCTAGTCCTGGTAGTTAATTTCGTAGCGACACCCAAAAAATCGAGGACTGATAAGAAGCTTGCAAAAGTGGAGCCGCAATACGAAGAGATTTTTGAAGTAGAAAACGAGCTCTTCGAATCTAGCCCTTATAAAAGCGATCCGGATAGCGTCTTGGAAAATTCAGCTCTACAAACTGTTTCGCTGACTTTAATTGTTGGGCTACGCGAACATTTAATAAAATTGGAAAATTCAGCAGAGATGCCAGAGAATCCATCCGATCAACATAAGGCGATGTTGGCTGTTGCTAATTATTTGGAAGCCAAAAATGTTGCGCCAATTGCTTTTACGCAATGGAACCAATCCCCGATTCAAGGAATTGCTGCTCGAGTTATTCTCAATGGAAAATCACGTACGGCTCTTTTAGGACCAAGCCTTGCAATGGCTAGAGCAACCGCTAAATTCCCAGAGATAATTTCTGCACAAGTAGAAAGTGCACATGCTGCAGGTGAAAGTGTTTTTGTCTTAGCTATTGATGGTCTGGCCTACGGTGTGTTTTCCGTAAGCCATCGACTTGTATTGATTGGTAGCGGGGACAGGATTTGAACCTATGACCTCTGGGTTATGAGCCCAGCGAGCTACCGAGCTGCTCCACCCCGCGTCGGTTCGGCAATCTTATGCCGAAAGGTTTAATAACCCAAATTACTTTTGTGCAATTACTTTTGCGCGGAGATTGCAGCAGCAATCGCGGCTTTCAAACGATCCTGTGCCTTGCCATAAGCAGCGAAGTCGCCCTTCTTAAGTGCCGCTTGCGAATCAGCTAGCGCTGATTGTGCACTTGCAAGTGCAGACTTCAACGAACTGCTAACTGTTGTAGTTGAACCATTCTCTGTGGTTTGTGAAGTGTTGTTCAAAACAGTTCCCGAATTTCCGCCAAAGACTTGATCTAGCGCGCCCTTAAGTGTGTTGTCGAAACCGATTACATCACCAAATGAGACGAGTACTTTCTGCAAAAGTGGATACGCAGAATTGTTTGCTGTTGCGCGAACATAAACTGGTTGCACATAAAGCAGACCGCCACCAACTGGAAGTGTCAGAAGGTTTCCAAGAACCACATCAGATCCGCCTTGGCGAAGTAATGAAAGTGCTTGGGCTACTTCTGGTTTTGCTTCAAAGTTTGATGCAACTTGCGATGGTCCAGAAATGTTAGTTGAACGCGGAAGTTGCAGCACTGTAATTTTTCCATAGTCCGGGCCGTTATCAGAATTTACAACTGCAAAAGCAGTTAGGTTCTGACGATTTCCACGGGGAACAAATGAAGATGTAATTGAGAATGCTGCCTTATCCTCACCAGGTAATTTAAGTGTCATGTAATAAGGAGGTTGGATTCCAGCATTTGCGCCTAATGAGGATGGGTCAGTTGGAACGCGCCAGAAATCTTGACCGCCGTAAAATGCATCAGCAGTTTTGACGTGATAAGTGCTTAATACATCACGTTGAACTCCGAATAAATCTTCTGGGTAGCGGATGTGCTCAAGCAATGACTTCGACATTGCGCTCTTTGGTGTCACTGTTCCTGGGAATGACTTGCTCCATGTTGCAAGGACTGGATCTTTGGTATCCCATTGGTAAAGCTTTACAGTGCCGTCATATGCATCCACAGTTGCTTTTATTGAATTTCGAATATAGCTGACATCCCTATTTGCAAGTGAGGTAACAGCAGTCGAAATCGTTGTTACAGAGTTTGTTGTCGCTACTGCCAAGTTTGTCTTCTTTGAATATGGGTAGCCGTTGCTAGTTGTATATCCATCAACAATCCACAAGATACGACCATCAACAATTGCTGGATAAATGTTTCCATCAAGTGTTAGCCAAGGTGCGACCTTTGAAACTCGTTCGCTTGGATTGCGATTGAAAAGTATCTTTGAATCTGAGTTAATTAAGTTAGAAAGAACGATGCGTTGCTCTTGGTATTTAATCGCGAAAAGTAAGCGAGTAAACAGGGATCCCATTGGGACGCCACCCTTGCCGGTGTATGTGTAGTTCTTCTGACCATTTGCAGATTTATCATCTGGATAATCAAGTTCGGTTGGACTTCCACCTTTTGCGCCACCAATGATTGAATAATCTGGAACGTTCTCACCAAAGTAAATTCTTGGCTGAAATTTTCCAAGACCAGAAGTTGGCGGAATATCTCCAACGCTAAATGTTGGCTTTCCATCTGCGTCAATTGTGTTACCAAATGCAGATACAAATCCGAATCCATGTGTGTAAACCAAGTGGTCGTTAATCCAATTTCGAGCTGGATTGCCCTCGATGTTTAACTCGCGAACCGCAACTACAGAATCACGCTTTGCGCCATCGATTGTGTATCGATCAACATCTAGTGAATCTGCAAAGTTGTAGTAAGGCTTGATCTGTTGTAACTGACGAAATGTTGATGGAACTACGTTTGGATCAAGCAGACGAATATTTGAAATAGTTGCCGCATCGTTTTTTAATTGACCAGCAGATGTTTCAATTGTCGCTTGATAATCACTAACTTTGACATCACTTAATCCATAAGCGGCACGTGTTGCTTCGATATTGCGCTGAATATATGGCGCTTCTTTCGAGGATTCACTTGGCTTAACTTGGAATTGTTGAATCGCAGCTGGGTAAACCCCAGCGATTAATACTGAAGATATAACTAGAAGGCTTACACCCGCTGCTGGAAGAACCCAAGAGCGACGAATAATGTTTGCAAAGAATAGAAGTGCACAAATTACAGAAATACCAGCCAAGATGCCCTTCGCTGGAAGCAAGGCATTTACATCACTGTATGACAGACCAGTAATCAGTCTTCCCTCTTTTAATTCAAGTGCGAAGCGATCAAACCAATAAGCAACAGCTTTTATCAAAACAAAAATTCCAAGTAGGACTGAAAGTTGGACACGAGCCGCAACTGTTGTTTTATCTTCAGCAACCTGCAACCGGATTCCACTATATAAATAATGAACCGCAGCCGTTGCAATAATTGTCAGAACTAAAGTTGAGATTGCCCAGGCAATTAGGGCTTCATAGAACGGTAATCTAAATACGAAGAAGGAGATGTCCAAACCGAATTGTGAATCTTTAACTCCAAAGGAAGTTGCATTTCTAAACTGCAGCCATTTTTCCCAGAGTGCAACGCCAGAAGTTCCAGCGAAATAAAAGAAACCAAGTGCGATTGCAAGCAAGACCCAGCGGCGAATTGGTTCTAGTTGTCCGCGGTATCTCTCCAAGTTATCGGCTTCAATTGAAACTGGTGCATATAGTGGTCGACTTCTAAAGGCTAAATAAATATTAGATGTTATAAATAGCGATGTTATTAATCCGAAGAATATGAATAACGATATTTTTGTTACAAGAACTGTGCTCCAGACAGATTGAAAATCAACTGATCGAAACCAGAGGAAATCGGCATAAAAGCCGCTCATTCCCACCAGAACTGAACCGATTATTACAAGAGCGATTGCGGTAAGGGCAAAAGGTCCTGGACGTTTCGGACGCAATGGATTCTGTGATCTTGGTGTATTCGAGAATGGATTGCCTGGAAATTGAAATGAACTCATGTCCATACTCTACCTATTTTGAAACTAGAGTGAAAAGTCGGGCAAACCGATTATCTGATTAGTTGTTAAATTGTTGTTAAATTCAGGCTGGGCAGCGCATAGATTTTGCAACCGACGGGTCAATTAATCCGTGAAATGCTTGACTAAGGTTATTCACAGGAATCACCTGCAGGCCATCCGTGGAAACGGTTATATCTCGGCAATTCGCCATTGGCATCAGAACAATTGTTGCCCCGGCACTTTTCGCCGCAATCAACTTCTGATCAATTCCGCCAATACTTCCGACCCGACCAGATTCACTGATTGTTCCCGTTACCGCAATATTTCTCCCTGCAATTATCTCGGGGTTTGAAAGTTTTGCGATTAGCGCAAGTGAGAATGCGAGTCCTGCACTTGGCCCACCAACTCTCTTCATTACAAATTTTATATCTGAGGTTTTCCAATCCAGGGGCTTGTCTGGTTGCGCACTCTTTAGAAAGTTAGCGGCAGCGATTGCAGCAGTTTCTTCGGACTTAAGCATTTCTTTCTTGCCTTGCGCATTAGCTGATTTCGTAGTTTCGCCTTCCTTGTAAACAACTTCACTTGGAATAACAACCGAATCACCTCTGAGCCATGATTCTAAAATCATAATTCCGGGCGGTCTGCTATCTGGGTTTGTTACAAAAACTGAGAGCGAATACAACTTGCCTTCTGTCGTTATTGCGTTATCAATCTTTAGCCCTTTGCTTAAAAGATCAGTCACTGGGCCGGGTGAGACTATTGCGAATGGCATTGGGGCGATTAACGCTAAAAGAAAAACTGCAAAAAGGAATAAAAGTGGTGGCTTTGAAAGATATCTAGGAATTGGGTGTTGTGTCATCGCGGAAACTATCTTGGAAACTCTGGAATTTGGTCACTGATCGATTCGTTTCATTTGCATATTTATCCTTGAACTTGGCCACCCAAGTAACGTAAATAATCGCACCTAGGACTGCAAAGAATGGAACTAACCACCAGATGAGGGCGGCAAATGCTGAGCTACCTGAAGACGTAGCCGCAAAAATCATCTGCAATTTTTCTACCCCTAAATTCATGAATTTCACTGACTTGGACCCTAGCGTAACAACTTCGGCTGACAATTTCCCGCTTCAGCCAATCCTTTAGGCTACTGCAAATTGAAAGAGTAAGAATTTTAAGCGGATTGGGAAGAAACTTCTATCAACTTTGGTTACCTTACCAATAGAGATTTTCACGGATGTATTCACAGATATTTTCGCGGATGCAGATAAAGTTCTTTAAAGTACTCAGCGAAGATTCTGTGAAGATGAAAGGGGCAGTTGGATTATGAGCAATAACTTCGGGTTTGGGCCGGGCAATCCAAGTGATCCCAATGATCCAGAAAACAATCCAAACTTCAAAGAGCTCTTTGAGCAGCTATCCAATTTTGGCTTGAATCCACAAACACTTTTTGCCGCTGCTAATAGCGCGGGTTCTGTTGGTCCACTTATTTCACCTGATGTGCTTCGAGATGTTGCGCGAAAATTTGTTTCAAGTCAGGGAGATCTTCCAGTTGGATCTCAAGATATTGCCGATTCCCAAATTGCATTAGATATCGCAAACACTTGGTTGGATGAAGCCACAAATTTTCCAGCACTATCGAGATCTAACCTGCCGGCATACAGTCGGCGCGATTGGTTAGATTCAACTGTTTCAAATTGGGCGAAGATGATCGAGCCGCTTGCAGATGGAATGGCTAGCGCCTTAACAAATGTCTTGAAGGAAACCTCGATAAACGAGGCGGATGCGGTCCCAGAACTCGCAGCGATTGCGCCAATCATGCGGGCCTTCATGGGTTCACTAATTGCAAGCCAACTTGGCACATCCGTTGGGCAATTAGCGGTATCAATTACTGGTTCGAACGACATTGCTATCCCGCTATTTGGCGTGAATGACGCCAGATTAATTCCGCAGAACATTTCAAAATGGGCAGAAGGCCTGGAAATTCCAATCGATGAAGTCCGTATTTTTCTAGCGGTTCGCGAGGCTGCTGCATCAAGGTTATTTTCACATGCACCGTGGTTGTCGCAATACATTCAGGATGCAATAACCGCGTACGGTGCCGGAATAAAGATTGATATTGATTCGATTCAGGAACAAGCCGAACGTGCCTTAGAAACCGGTGAGTTAGATATCAATAATCCAGAATCAATTTCTGTTGCAATATCTGCTGGGCTCTTTAAGCCAGAGCAAAGTGCTTCGCAAGATGCTGCGCTTGCAAAGCTTGAAATGATTTTGGCGCTAATTGAAGGTTGGATTGATTACGTATCTACAAAAGCAATTGGTGAACGACTTCCATCCTTCCCAGCACTTAGCGAAACATTGCGAAGAGGTCGTGCTACAAAATCACCAACTCAACAATTGTTCGCCACTCTTTTAGGTTTAGAGGTTTCACCAAGAAAAATGCGCGAGTGTTCGCTCTTCTGGTTTGATGTTGAAAGCGAAATTGGACTTGCTGAGCGAGATAAGCGCTGGGAAGATCCTGCGTTCTTGCCGAGAGCCGAAGATTTATCAGATGTTAAGAAATTCCTAGGTAGCACAATCGTTCCCGATGATCTCTCGGGGCTAATTTAAGCAATTATCAAACCCATAAATTAAAGCGAAGTCCCCGGGCGCACAATTCTTTGTTTGCCTTCCCCTTGCAAACAATGAACGGTTATCCGAGAACTTCGTGGCTAGAACCTAAAGTAATCAGAGCCCATAATCAACTTAACTGGCGCACTGTTGCGCGATTTAATTCGCAAAAAAATTCATTAATAACCGTGCCATCCGCTTATTTTTATTAGGCTGTTGATAAACTTGTGTATAAGCAGTTGATAACTCTTTGAGTTCTGGGGATAACGAGGGAATTAAAATCGAGAATTCGAATGCGGTGGAAAACTTTATCCAAGGCGAAATTTTTGCCGATATCTTTCCCAATATGCCGGCTCTCACCCCAAAAAAATCAATCAAAAAAGAACATGAGGAGCTACTTTCAAGGCTTCCAGAATTTAGGGTGATAAGAAGCTCGAGGCGGAAGCGAACACTTCATGCTTTTCGTCAAAATGGTGTGATCGAAATACATATTCCTGATCGATTGAGTAGGCGCCAAGAGTTTGATGTGATTCCAGAGATGATTGACCTGGTTTTAAAGCGCGAGAATCGCTTGCGTAAGAGCGATGGCGCACTATTTGAGATGTGTGATCAACTTTTGGCGGAGTTCTTACCTGAATTTAGCGAGTTTAACGAACGCCCAATCTCGGTAACTTGGCGAGTGATGCGCGAGCGCTGGGGATCTTGCACAACAGTGGATAAAACAATCAGAATTTCTGAAAGATTAAACAGTGCGCCGGATTACGCCCTTCGTTATGTGCTCTTTCATGAATTGATTCATCTTCGTATTGCAGGCCATGGGGATGACTTCCAAGAGTTCTTGGACAGATATGCCGATAAAGAGCGGGCTGAGGCCTTTTTAGAGGGATATGAGGCTGGATCTGTGGGTTCGCCCGAGGAAATACTCGAGTTACCCACAATTCAGGCGTGAAATCCCCGCTTCTGAGCGTGTTCGGGGGTATGGTGAGTCCATACGCACGCAGGGTTTGGGATATCCCCGAACTTTTGAGAGTGCGGCGATTGGAGGGTCATAATGGCTGAAGAATATAAAGGTGAGGCCTACTGCGTTAAGTGCAAAGAGAAGCGTGCTTTTGAAGGCCACGTTAAAGTCTCTGAGTCTGGTCGCCGAATGGCACAAGGCATCTGCCCGGTATGCGGAACAAAAGTTAACCGTATTCTCGGTAAGGCGTAATTCACTAAAGTTTAATCAACAACAAATAATTTAAACACCCCTTCACGAAAGTGCGGGGGTGTTTTTATTTTGGTGGCCTTGTTCGAAGTTCTAGACGGGTGAAATGGCGGATACCGCCCGCTGAAATTTGGAATCGATTTCCACAAAATAGCCTGGGTTGCGAACTCGATAATTGCATCTGCTAAATACTCGCGGATATGACCCATCCAGAATTAGGCAATTTAGAAAAATCAAAAGAGCGATATTTGTTTGATCCTAAGGCCTTTCCAAAACTTCGGCCAGGGGTGAAGTTTTTTAAAATCAGTGACGCGAATAATCAACAATGCAGCAGCGGTATTTATGTTGGATTTAACCACCGTGGGGTTGAATTAAAAAGCGAAATTGCTTACCAATTATTGCAACGCCTAGATGGTACCCAATCTTTTGAACAAATTCTTCGAATAGTATCGGTGAATACCACTGCATCCGGAATTTATTCCGAACTAGTTTCTGCTCCAGATGCAGATATAAATGAGGCAAACAATCTTTTGCAGGTGCTTAGTGATGCAAACCTAATTGAGTTTCGAGCGGCACCTCTATCCGCACAATTACTGAGAAATAAGAGCACAACTGATAAGAGCGATTTGTTGCCCATTAATCTAATTAATTCATTTAATCGCATGCAGGCTGAAGAAAATCTATATGGCTGGCACCCTGCAGTTACTATCGAAAAAGACTCACAAACACTTATTAGCCAGCGAAGAAATTTTGCAATCGTTATTTTTGGCTGTAATCGTTTGGCTCTCTCACTTTTCGGAGTATTGCAAGCAAGTGGGTTTAGCTCGATAAAAATAATTGACCGATCGGGCTCGACCAACAACGACTCACTAGTTCAAATAGCACCCGATGAAGTTTGTGGGCTTGCAATCCGCGGCAGCGATGTTGGGCTCAGAAAAACCATAGTTATCGCGGACATAGCCAGAAATTCCCAATTGTTTCCGTTGGAAAATCTGGAATTTCCCATTCATCCAAATTTCATTATTTCTACCGAATCAATTCCCCAAGAAATTATGCAGCAGTGGATGAGTGAGGAAACCCCGCACTTTGTGGTTTCAAATTTAATTGAGAATAAAATTATCCTTGGCCCAATTGTGTTGCCCGGAAAGACACCTTGCCTTAACTGCTTGAATCTCTGGCGTGCTGAACAATTTCCTCATCACAGTTCATTTGAATTTTTGTCGGCTCTAGACAGTGAAGAAACAGGAGGTTTGGAAATTCCTTCCGCCCAAGTTGCGTTTCTGACTGGGTTGCTTGTAACTTACGTTATTGAATACTGCGCATACGTTAACTTGAATGGTGCAAATAGCAGCGCTGGTGTCGAAGCCAAAGGGCTGATTGGCACAACCCTGACTTTGAATTTATTTGATCCGTTGAATTTTGAAACTTCGGAGGATGAAAGCGTTGGATACAGATACTGGCAACCACATTTATCTTGTGGCTGCCAGCGTCTGATCTGACGGATTTCTCTGATACATATCGCATTTGTAGAGAATGGATATTTCAATTCGGGAAATGGTTATTTCCTTTTAAGAATTTGTTAGCTGGCTAACTGAGCCTGCTTTTCGCTGACCGGAGCAAGCCGCGGTCTGCCCGCAGTGCGCTTTGCTTGAATGACTTTGCCGTCTTCAAACAATTCACCGCCCCAAATCCCACATGGCTCGGCACGAGAGATTGCGCCTTCTAGGCACTTCGCTCGCATCGGACATTCACCACAGAGCGCCTTGGCATACGAAATTTCGGCTTGGCTTTCTGCGAAGAAGGTCTCTGGATCTGCTGCATGGCAGGGAAGCTTCGTAGCGCTATCTGCAAAAGCAGTAACGCCAATCTTTGCATCTGGGCCTTCGGCCCATCCTGGTACTAATAGTTCGCTGAAGAGAACAGTCACTGTTCTCACCTCCGTTTTTTCTAGTTTGGCTTTCTCTTGGTTGGTTGGTTGGTTGGTTGGTTGGTTGCGTTATCCGGATGGATAGATTTCTTGGAAATCTGGCGGCTGGTAGAAAAGCAAAAGGGCCGCGAATCCTTTAAAAGGATTTGCGGCCCTGGGGCTTTTAACTATCGGTTAGCCGATAGAGCTCCAGGATCCGCGCTTTGCATAGGCTGCATAGGTAGCAGCGAAGGCAAAATGCTTATGTGTTGATGGCTTATTTGTTGATGCCCCAACAACGGAAGAAGAGCGCCAATTAACAGCAGAAATCGACACAGCAGAAAGACTGCGTGTGCCTGCTATTAGAGCGAGTTGTTGTGACATGTGGAGAAGGGTAACTCACGCCACATCATCGACGCAAGTTGATTAATTTAGGTTGATTAAAGGATGCCGCTTAGAAATGGGCTTGGGCTTCCCGAATACGAGAGGTGCAATTCGCTCTTGGCTCGAGTCAATCCCACATAGAAAAGCCTACGCTCTTCTTCGATGTCGTTGCCCATCGGCAATATTCCATCGCTAACGCCAGCCAAGAAAACATGGTCCCATTCCAGGCCTTTTGCAGCGTGCAAAGTTGATAGCACCACGCCAGGCAAGGTCGGCGGGTTGTTCTGTTCGGCTCGATCTTCTAGTTCGCGAAGATAAGTGCGCAGCGTTGTTGCACTTCTTGCAGAAGTTGCATCGTCTTGAACGGGATCTTGCATAGTTTTTGCCAGCGCTAAAAATGCGTGCACATAATCGGTATCGCCAAAGGGGCGCAGCACCGCAACTAAATCGTCATACCAATTTCCGCCTTCAGTTGGCAGAACAGATGCACTTCTAATAACTCGCATCGCATCTCTAACATCTATTCGCTCGAAGAATTTTTCAGAGCTTTTTATTTGGGATTCGATTCCGGCGCTGCGAAGTTCACGTTCGAATATGTCCAACTGCGCATTGGTTCTCGTAAGAATCGCGACTTCAACATGCTCGCCCAATTTGGCACGAAGTTCTGAAATCTTTTTTGCGATGAAACTTGCTTCTCCTGCATTTGAATCAAATTTTGCTATTTCAGGTTTAGCGCCATGTTCATTCATCGATGCAAGTTCATGGCCATGTTCGCCAATCATTCCGCCTTGGCGCAAGATGGCATTAGCGGTTCCAATAATTTCTGGAGTCGAACGATAGCCACGAGATAACCGAATAACTTGAGCCTTTGGAAAACGAGTAGTGAAACCGAGTAAAAATGCGGAACTAGCGCCAGCGAATGAGTAAATAGTCTGCGCGGCATCCCCAACAACACAAATATCATCGCGATTACCAAGCCATAAATTTAATAATCGCTGTTGCAATGGAGAAACATCCTGATATTCATCAACAGTTAAATAACGATACTGATCTCGCACACGTTCTCGAACATCGCGATCTTCTTCTAACATTCCAACAGTCAGCAGGAGAACATCTTCAAAATCAATTGCCCGTTCCTGTTGTTTCAATGTTTCATATGCCTGATATACCTTTGAGATATCTTCAAAATTCGCTTTATCGGGTTTGTTATTAGGAATTCGCAGCGTCCGTCCGGCGCCAAGCGCTGATTCGACATATTCATCAGGTGAGATCTCTAAAACTTTTGCCCATTCGATTTCACTTGCAATCTCTCGCAAGGTAGAAGTTTGCGGAGTCAGCGAAGAATCAGTCCGGTTTAACGCTTCTGCGATTGCACCAGATTTCATTGTTAATAACGAGGGAAAAGAACCACCAAAGGCATAGGGCCAGAAATACATTAGTTGTTTTATTGCAGCAGAGTGAAAAGTTCTGGCAGTTGCATTTGGAATCCCAAGGCCACGCAATCTTGCACGCATTTCACCGGCGGCCCGCGCAGTAAATGTAAGCGCCAAAGTTTTACTTGAGTCGGTAACGCCAATCGCAATTGCATATGCAATTCGGTGTGTAATAACGCGAGTCTTTCCAGTTCCTGCGCCAGCAATTACGCAGACTGGACCACGAACCGCTGTAACAACTTCGCGTTGTTCTGGATCTAGCGCTTCAAGTATCTGATCAACACTGGCTGCTGGCATTTACTTACCCAACAAATCACGAACATCTGCGCCGTTTTTCTCATACCAAAACTCGATCATCTTGCGGGCGACGCTCATACCTGGTGGCAGAGTGAGAGATTGATCAGCAACTGCTGCACACATCTCTTCGCGTGTAAGCCAGATAATTTCTTCGATCTCTTCGCCATCGGCTTTTGCTGCAGCCGGATTAGTTGCAAGAGCCGAGAATGAAATCATTATCGATGCTGGAAATGGCCAAGGTTGAGAACCAAGATAAGTTATTTGATCTGCACGGATTGCGGATTCTTCAAAGACTTCTCGCAGGACTGTTTGCTCAAAAGATTCACCAGGTTCGACAAAACCTGCAAAGCAAGAGAAGCGTTTCTCTGGCCAAATTTTCTGGCGACCAAGTAGAACTCGATCTTTCTCATCCTTGACTAAAACAATTACTGCGCCATCAGTTCTTGGATAATGCTCTGATCCATCTATTGAACATTTACGTAACGAACCACCATTTGCGCTTAACGTTGGCGCGCCACATCTTGCACAGAACTGATGTGTGTGATGCCAGTTAGCGATTGCTTGCGAATGAATGGCAAGTCCCATTTCAAGTTGCGATAAGAAATCGCCTAGCGTTCTAAGAGTTTGATAATTTTCAAGAGTTTCAAAACTTTCAAAATCCATAGCATCACTGCACCAAGCAAAATAGGAGATGCCGTTATCTATACCGAGAAATAACTCTTCACCATCTGCGAACTTCTCATCTTTTCGAAGCTTTGCAATTTGTTCCGCGCTCTGAAAATCCAATTCATGGTTTTGTTTGACCCGAAATTTGCCCGATGCGAAGTGCAGAATTCGGGCGCTCTTCCAAAGTTTCGCTAATTCATCAGGTTTTGTTCGAAGCTCACCAGAGCGATCAACCGCCTCGCTGGCTAATGGGAGTTTCAAAACATTCACCCGCAGACCCTACTAGGGCAGGCAAATTGGGGCGAGAAATGCATATGAAATGCTTATAAGGTGCGCAAATGCGGATTACTTCCTGGAACTTGCTTCATGGGCAAGGTGCGACAAATTTCCGGGCTATTGCAAATGCGTTAGAAGTTGGTCGCTCTGATTTTGTAATTGGTGTTCAAGAAGTTGATGCATTTCAAGATCGTTCAGATCAAGTTTTTCAAGTGGCTGAATTAGCAAGTGAATTAGGTGCAACATATTTCGGCTTCGTGCGTTGCGTTATTGGTACGCCGGGATTCAAATGGCGCAAAGTTCGTAAGGACGAAGCGGTTTTGATTACTAATTCTGACTTAATGAATTCTGGACGGAATTCGGACAACCCGCCGTCATATGGCATTGGTTTGATTACTAGCATTCCAGTTAAGAAATGGGAAATTTTGACACTTGGAAAATCAGTTGTTGGATTGCCATTGGTGTTTCCTGATGCATCCGCTGGCGAGAGCGCTGCCGGTGATTCCAAAGCTAGGCCAAAATTACGATTTATCTATGTGAAGGATGAACCAAGATATGCCGTTGCTGCGCAGTTGGAGAATGGCTACACCGTTGTGAATGTTCATCTTTCGTTTGTGCCTCTAGTTAATTTGTATCAGTTATGGCGAGTAAAACGTTGGTTAGCAAAGATGCCAGGCAAACACTTTTTAATTGGCGATTTGAATTTACCGTTTGATATCCCAGTAAAATTATCCAAGTGGAAATCTCTGGTCTCTATGGCGAGCTATCCAACCTGGCAACCCAAGATTCAGTTTGATTACATTCTAAGCGATAACTTTGGGATAGATAAATCAAATCAAGACTTGGTTAAACCAATTCATTTGCGAAGTGAAATCAGCGATCACTTGCCAGTGACTATCGAAATCAACTGATTTTCATCCAATAGATCTGCTGGTCGCACGGTTTCATTCGAGCCAACGTAATGAAACGCGGCACTGATGTTTTCCAGGGCAATTCCAAATAACTTTGAATAAGCCAAGCGATACATCGCTAATTGAATTGCAGCGGCCGCTAAGTCATCTCCGCTCTTAGTTTTACCTGTCTTCCAATCAACTACTTCGTGATGGCCATCCTTCTCATAAACCGCATCTATGCGTCCGCGAAGTAAAACCCCGCCAAGAACAGTTTCAAATGGCACTTCAATTCCACCTGGAGCCGGATCACGTTCTGCCCAATCACTTTCTAACCACTTAGCTTTCAAATCTTCTAGTGGAATCTCATCTGGGTTTACCTGGGTGCCAGTAGTTGCATACAAATCGTCTTCATCTAAAACTTGTGGATCTTTATATTGCGCTTCTATCCAGAGGTGAAATGCCGTTCCACGTCTTGCATATTTATCAATGTGATTTGGCATCGGACGTCGAATGTTTAGCGCAAGTGCGTCAGGATCTTCTGCAAGATTTACTAAGGTTGAAACTGACATTCGGGTCGGAAGATTTACCTGAAGATTTGCACTTCGCATTCCTACCTCTGCAATTAACGCAATCGCATCATTTGCTAATCCAACTTGTTCTGGTGTTTTAGCTGCGTCAAGTAAATCTTGTGGAGTTGCGAAAGCAGAATTCTTTGAAACAAATTCCACAGTTTCACGGACAAGATCGGCGCGAGCAGATTTTGCTGGCCAGATTCCAGTTCTAGGATTTGTTCGAGTTGGGTTGTCGGAAGTCGGTTTAGCCATTTCAAATATTTTGTTCGCTGGATTCACTGAATCAACAACAGTTTCAACTAAATCGTATAAAGCGCTGGCATCGACTGAGTCCATTCCATTTCCGAACCAAGAGGCCGTTGCTATTAAATTAATTTTTGCCCGAGTAAATGCAACATAGGCCAGCCGCCATTCTTCCTCTTCACGGCGCTTCTTCCATGATTCTTTGACCACATCAAGAGCCTTACGCACTTCTACATGCTTCGGTGAATTCGAAGGGAAAACAAAGTCATCAAACTGTGCTGCATCCCCGCGAAGCGAAATTGGAAGTGCGGCAGAGTTTGAAGTCCAGAGATCTAAATTCTTGCCAGAACTCGGGAAGTTATCGGTAACTAATCCTGGAACAGCAACAAAGTCCCATTCCGAACCCTTAGCAGCGTGAATAGTAAGTATCTGAACTGCATACTTATTAGCAGCCACTGATACTGGTTTTAGTCCGCCTTCTTCCGAATCCGCAATCTTTAGCCATTCTAGGAAAGTAGAGATAGTTCCACCGTTTCGCTGGAACTTGGCAGCTTCATCCAAGAAGGCATCTAAGTGCTTGCGGCCTTGAGCGAATCCATCGCGCACCATAACTTCAGTATCTAAGAATAAGAATCTCTCTGCTTCCATAATTGAGTCGGTAATTGAGCCAACTAAATATCTGCGTAATTCATGTAACTCTTTTGCAAAATTCAACAATCTTTCATAACCAATTTCGGAGAAGTTTTCACGTGGTGCCTTTTCAAATACTTCAAGAGCTTCGATTGCACTACCCATGGCAAACTCTTCAGCTTCCATAACATCAGCATTTGGGGTCTCCATAATTTTGCCAACTGTTTTGCTTAAGGATTGATCGAAGTTTGCAATTAGGGATCTGGAGAATTTTCCTAGGGCCGCTAAGTCTTTGGCTCCAATTGCCAATCTTGGACCAGTGAGCAAACGCATAAGCGAGCTGCCGTTATCTGGAAAAGTTAATACTCGTAGAAGAGCCAAGATGTCGGCGACTTCGGGAACATGAATTAGCCCACCTAGTCCAACAATTTCGACTGGAATATTTTTTGAGCGAAGTGCCTGCTCGATTTCACTTATATATTTACGGGAGCGAACTAAAACCGCAAAAGTTTGTGGTGATTCGGCATCTGCTAATCGCTCTGGCGAAAACCAATGTTTCTCAAAATGCTCAGCAATTCCAGTTGCCTCCATCGCTAACGTTTCGTATTGCCCACAAAGCAAAGTACCTGGCCCAGATCCTGGTCGAAGTTTTAACCGCTTAACACTTGCGGCTTTTCCACCTCTTGCAACAATCAACTGCCCAATTTTGTCGACCGTTTGATTTGCAATTTCTAAAATATTTTCGTCATTACGCCAAGTTCTGAGCAAGTTGTGCTCGATACATTCGCTCTTTAATTCACCAACGAAATGTTTACCAAAAGTATCAAGGGTCTGCGCACTAGCGCTGCGCCACCCGTAAATCGCTTGGTTTGGGTCCCCCACTGCTGTCACTGCATGGCCGTTTCCAAAGAGCGCGGATAAGAATTTAACTTGGCTTACTGAAGTATCTTGATACTCATCCAATAGAACGATTTTGAATTTAGCGCGCTCGGCATCAATTATTTCCTGGCCGAATTCCCCATTAACAAGTTTGGCAACGAGTGACATCTGATCATTGAAGGTTAATAGCCCACGTTCAAATCGATATCTTTCATACTCATCAACCATTGGCAATATTGCAAGGCGTTCTTTGAGCGAGGACTGTAAGTCGCGAACTGGATCATTTGATTGGCTATCGGAAATTGTTGCAAATTTATCAAGAATTGATTCGCAGAATTCGCGGACCTCAGCCGTTGTTTTTCCATGTTCACCAAGTGCCGCAGATAAACCCATTACTTTATCTACGATTGTTTTTGCAGAATGCGAAATATCACTTCCATTAGTTGCTTCACTTGCAAAGTTATTAACGATGTTATTTGCAATCTGCCAGGCAGCAGCCTCACCAATCGGGTCATAAGTTGCATCAACACCAATTCTAATTGCATGTTCGGATAAAACTCGGCCAGCATAGGAATGATAAGTTGAAACTGAAACTGCAATATCAATCTCGCTCTTACTTTCCGTATCAATCGGGAGATACCCAATTTTGCGAAGTTGGCGTAAACGTTTTCTGATTCGAGATGAGAGTTCACCGGCTGCTTTTCTTGTGAAAGTTAGACCGAGAATTTCTTCCGGTCGTACAATTCCATTTGCAACTAGCCAGAGAACGCGCGCGCTCATGGTTTCGGTCTTTCCAGAACCTGCTCCAGCAATTACAACAGTTGGCCCAAGATGCAGCGATTCAATAATCGGAATCTGTTCATCACTCGGGCCCTTAAAGTTTGGATCTATTGTGCGAAGTGCATCACCAATAGCCTCGGCGGAATACTTAATTTTGGATTCAATCACGGGTCAATCACCGACCGCCCCTGTGGCTGGATGGGACAAAGTCCTTTAACGGCGCACATTCGACAGCGATCGTTAACGGTTGCCGTGAATTCATTAGATGACATCGCATCAGCGGCGGCAACAACCTCGGCCTTAATTGTTTCGTGATCTTTAACCGGTTGTGGCTTGGCTGAGGCAGATTTTGAATCTGTTCCTAAAAATAATAACTCGGCGCCAGCGCTTTCAACGCCTGGTGAATCGCCACTGAAAGCTTCTTCATAAACTGCAAGTTGATAGCCGGCCAATTGTTTATGGTCTTCTGCTTTCTTCTTCGAGATATCCGGTGCACCCGTCTTTAAATCAACGATGTAAACCTGACCAGCTTCATCTACTTCTACCCGATCGACACTGCCATTAAATAGCGCACGTCCAATAACCTTTTCGAACTCTGCTTCGACAGCAAATAGTGTCCGCTTGGATTTATTCTCTGCGTGCCATTTGTAGAATTTCTCTAATTTTTCTAGCGCTAACTTAAATTGATAGTCACGTACCCACCCTTTATTGCCATCAATTAACTGCCAGCCATTTTCAAGTCGGGTTGCAAGTTCATCAAAAGTTAAACCAGGTTCACCCTTTAACATTGCGGCAAGTGAGTGAATTGCAATACCGAGAAGTTGTGCGGTGGAATCACCATCGCGACCACCACTTTTTTCAATAAACCATTTGAGTCCACATTCAGAGAAAGATTGCAGATTGCTTGGTGATACCGAAACTTGGGCATCTGGTGGCAGAACTGGGTCAGTGCTACTTGGGTTTAATCCGCCTAACCAATTTTCAACTTTTGCACTTTGAATCTCTTTGGCCGCCAACGTTTGTAGCAACTTCGCTGGAAACTCCGCATCGGTGGCACTTAGGTTACGACGTAAGGTGGAAACTAAAGCTTGTGGTGTCAGTGATCTTGGAAGATCAACAACTTCTGCTTCGATTGAAGAAATCCCGTGAACATGTTCGTAGAGCTCTTCGAAATATTGTGAAGGTTCAGAGTCATCTTCTTTGGAATATGCAGTGATAACTAATGCGGCTTTAGCCCTAGAAACCGCTACTTTCAAGAGCCGGCGTTCATCTTCAACCAGCGCACTTGCCGCACTTGCTTCAATCTCGCGGCGGGCAGTTGCCTCGGTTCGCTCTGATTCAACCAATCTTTCGCTACCAAGCAAAGAGCCACGGGCTTTTAAATTTGGCCAGATGCCTTCTTGCAGACCGGTGATTGCAACTAGATCCCATTCCAAACCTTTTGCACTGTGAACAGTCATAACGCTAACAACTTCGCCTCTCTGACCACGGGCGGCAATTGCATCACTTTGAATTGATTCACTAAGCAATTGATCTAAGAAAAGTTGGGGATCTGATCCAGGCATACGTTCGGCAAAGCGCCGCGCAGATTCAAACAACGTAATTACTGCATCTAAATCTCGGTCCGCTGCGGCTCCGCGCATTCCACCTTTTAGTGCACGATTTCGCCAGGTGTTAGCAAGTGAATCACCTTCATAATTCTTAGCAGTGCTCCAGATTGCCCAAATAAGATCTGCGATATCGACGCTGCTTGAACCTTTGGAATTCATTCGCACTACTTTGCGGGCTTCGGCAATTACATCTGCAACTCGCTTTAGCGAGAGTAATTGCTCCCATGGAAGAGGTGCATCATTGTCATCAATTATCTCCAAAATTATTTGAGTCGATGGTTTTGCATCATCGCCAGGTTCACGCAGTTTTCCTAAATCGATTCGCATCTGACGTAGTGAAAGTGCATCAGCACCACCAAACTCGGAGAAGAGAACCTCTTCAATTAAATCCCAGTTACTCGGAATTAATTTAATGTTTCCTAGTGCAATCTGAGCAATAGTTAGTATCGGCTTAATCGCCGGATTTTCACCAAGTGCCTGTGCATCTGAATCAATTTGAATCGGAATGTTATTTAGCGCGAAGGCTCTAGATATTGCCGAAACTCCCGCACCTGGCGAACGCAGAATTACCGCCATCTGGGACCAGGCGATTCCATCTCGCAGGTGCGCAGATCTAAATGCGTGGGCGATGTAATTTGCGCAATCAGATTGGCTAGCAAGCTTTGCCACATCAATCCTAGAAGTAGCGTTTTCTGCTTCTTTCTTAGGCGCTACGGGCTTTCCTGGATTTCTAAATTTTGAAGAGATTGCATTACTTAGCTCTGTAATTGCAGCAGGTGTTCGAATCGCAGTGGTTAGTTCTAGAGTTTCAAAATTGTTATTGGCGGTATACGCCCGAACTCCTTCGGGATCCGCGCCACGAAATTGGCCGATAGCCGACTGTGGATCTGCGAACAGAATAACTCGATCACTCGCTAGCAAATCTAAGAGATTACGTTGGGAGTTATCACTTTCTTGAAATTCGTCAATGATAATTATCTTGAATTTGTTCTGGAAAGAATCACGGATTTTTGGTTTTTTGGTTAAGTCAGATATTGCCTGAGAAATTATGGAACTTGAATCAATTCGCTTTGCCGCACCAGATATAAAGCCATAGCGGATCCCAAGGATTTCGTCATAAATTTTCCAAAAGTTAGCAGCTGGCTCCCACCACGGTTCATTTAGGAGGTGGCCTTTTTCAACTAATTTCTTATAGGTGAAATTTCGCTCACTTGCACGCAGAATTAAATCTCGAAGTTCTCTGGCAAAACCCTTGGTTGAAAGGGCTTGCTCTAAAACTTTTGGCCATTTAACTTGTGGTGAATGTTCTGGGTTAGCAAGAAGTTCGCGGATAAATGAATCTTGTTCGGCGCCCGAGATTAAAACATATTTAGGATCATCGGCATCGACTTGAGTATTGATTATTGAAAATGCGAGTGAGTGAAATGTGCGAACTATTGGCTCGAAAGCATTAGCACCGGATTGAATAACTATTTGATCACGAAGCTCTGATGCACGTTCACGGCCATAAGTTAGAACTAAAATTGAATTGGGATCGACGCCAGATTTAATCTGTGAAACAACGGTTTCAATCAGGGTTGCTGTTTTTCCAGTTCCTGGAGCACCAAAGACAATTAAGCGTGGTGATTTAGAATCAATAACTAATTTTTGTTCAGGTGTTGGCGCAAAATCAGAAGGCGTTATGACAGGACGAATCAGCTCAATCTTGCGTGCTGTTTTCTCGTTTCGGGCCACAGGGCTATCTAACCCAAGGGCGCCGACATTTCCTGTTAAGCGCTAGCTATTCGGCGTTCTGATTAACCTTCTTGGCGCGGCCCACGTTACGTGCTCGCTCATTTTGGTCAAGAATTGTCTTGCGGACACGAACATGTTTTGGAGTTACCTCAACGCATTCATCTTCGCGGCAGAATTCAAGTGCTTGCTCAAGGTTAAGCAATCTTGGCGGAATAATTCGGTTTGCATCATCAGCACCTGAAGAACGCATATTTGTTAGCTTCTTTTCGCGAACAATATTTACATCCATGTCTTCAGTTCGGGAATTCTCGCCAACAATCATTCCTTCATAAACTTCAGTTCCAACTTCAAGGAAGATAACGCCGCGCTCTTGCACGCCGTCAACTGCATAAGCAGTAACAGTTCCACGACGGTCGGCTACAAGTGATCCGCTTAGACGTGTGCGAATTTCGCCATTCCAGTTTTCATAACCATCGAATACGTGGTGCAGAAGTCCGGTTCCACGAGTTTCAGTTAAGAATTCAGTACGGAATCCAATTAAGCCACGTGATGGAACTTTGTAATCCATTCGGATCCAACCAGTTCCGTGGTTAACCATTTGTTCCATGCGGCCCTTACGAAGTGCCATAAGTTGGGTAACAACTCCAAGATAATCATCTGGAATATCAATGCTCAAACGTTCCATCGGTTCTTGTAGTTTTCCATCAACAGTTTTCACAACTACTTGTGGCTTTCCAACAGTTAATTCGAAACCTTCACGACGCATGATTTCAACAAGTACTGCAAGTTGTAATTCACCACGGCCTTGAACTTCCCAAGTATCTGGACGTTCGGTATTTAGAACACGTAGTGAGACGTTACCGATTAGTTCGGCATCAAGACGGTTCTTTACTTGGCGGGCAGTAAGAAGCTTTCCTTCTTGTCCTGCGATAGGCGAAGTATTGATACCAATTGTCATCGAAATTGATGGTTCATCAACGATGATTAAAGGTAGCGCGTGTGGCTTCTCAATATCGGCAAGAGTTTCGCCCAAGGTAATGGTTTCAATTCCGGCAATCGCCACAATGTCTCCAGGACCAGCTTCTAGTGCAGGAACTCGCTCTAAACCATTTGTAATAAGTAGTTCAGCAATCTTTACGCGCTCGCTAGTTCCATCGGTCTTCATCCACATTACGTTCTCGCCTTTTTTGATTACGCCTTCACGAATTCGGCATAGTGCAAGACGACCAAGATAAGGAGATGAGTCAAGGTTTGTAACGTGTGCTTGTAGTGGGGCACCTTCGTGATAAACCGGAGCTGGAATCGTATTGAAAATTACTTCGAATAACGCATCCAAGTTTTCGCGATCTGGCATTACGCCATTTTCTGGACGGTTCATTGATGCGCGACCAGCTTTTGCTGATGCATAAACAACTGGGAATTCAATTTGATCATCATTCGCATCAAGATCCATGAACAAGCCATAAGCCTCGTCAACAACTTCTGGAATACGTGAATCGGGACGATCCACTTTATTGATTACCAAAATTACTGGAAGGTTTTTCTCTAGTGCTTTACGGAGCACGAAACGGGTTTGTGGAAGTGGTCCTTCAGATGCATCGACGAGAAGAATTACACCGTCAACCATTTCAAGTCCACGTTCTACTTCACCACCGAAGTCTGCGTGACCTGGGGTATCAATAATGTTTACAGTCTGGGCGCCGCGGCGAATAGATGTGTTCTTCGCGAGAATGGTGATTCCCTTTTCGCGTTCCAGATCCATCGAGTCCATAACACGGTCGCGGTTCTCGCCCTCTTTCTGGTGCTCAGAAAACGCACCTGATTGAGTCAACATCGCATCGACCAATGTGGTCTTGCCATGATCTACGTGAGCAATGATTGCAACGTTACGAAGTTCATCGCGCTTCTTGATTTCGCCAGTTATATATGGGCTTTTTTCGTATCTTATTTTTGTCATTAGTTATTAAACCTAAATTCCACTACATCGCCATCGGACATTACATATTCCTTGCCTTCCATTCGAACCTTGCCACGGGCTTTGGCTTCCGCCATTGAGCCTGCATCAACTAAATCGCTAAATGCAACGATTTCGGCCTTAATGAAACCTTTTTGGAAATCGGTGTGAATTACACCGGCTGCAACTGGCGCAGTATCTCCCTTATGAATAGTCCAAGCGCGTGTTTCTTTTGGACCCGCAGTTAAATAAGTTTGCAAACCTAAAGTATTAAAACCGATACGTGCCAAAGTTGAAAGTCCTGGCTCCTCTAATCCGATTGCAGATAACAATTCCATGGCATCGGCATCGTCGAGTTCGGCAAGTTCAGCCTCGGTCTTTGCATCTAAGAAAATCGCCTCTGATGGCGCAACCATTGCTGCCAACTTCTTACGTAGTTCAGCATCATCAAGTTCTGCAGCATCAACATTAAATACGTATAAGAAAGGCTTTGCGGTCATTAGATGCAGATCTGCAATTAAAGTTAAATCAACTTTCGAGCCATAAAGTAATTTCCCGGCATTCAATATTTCCTGCGCTTGCTTTACCGCTTCGAGAATTGGCGCAACTTCTTTCTTAATGCGCACTTCTTTCTCTAAGCGTGGCAACGCCTTTTCAATAGTTTGTAAATCTGCAAGTCCAAGTTCGGTATTGATAACTTCAATGTCAGATGCAGGATCAACAAATGCTGCGGCACGTTCACCTTCGCGCATTACATTCTCATCATTGAATACTCGGATAACCTGACAGATTGCATCGGTTTCACGAATGTTTGCTAAGAATTTATTTCCAAGTCCGGCACCTTCAGATGCGCCCTTAACAATTCCGGCGATATCTACAAAGGAGACAACTGCAGGCAAAATCTTTTCCGAGGTAAAAATCTCGGCAAGCTTTGGAAGTCTGGCATCTGGGACGCCAACCATTCCAACATTGGGCTCGATTGTGGCGAACGGGTAATTTGCGGCTAGAACGTTGTTCTTGGTCAGAGCGTTAAAAAGGGTCGATTTGCCCACATTTGGCAGTCCGACGATTCCAATAGAGAGGCTCACAAGGAGTAGAGCCTACGCGGGTTTGTCA
>CANLEG010000012.1 GCA_947489605.1 Actinomycetota bacterium | reverse complement strand
TTATTTACTTTTAAGTGTTCGGTGAGTTCTTCAATTCGCTTTGATAGCAATGCGACCTGTGCTTCAGGGCTTCCTGTGTCAGTAGCGGAAGCGCCGTATTGCGCGATGATTTCTTTTTTAACTGATGGTTGTAACGCCATTTAGTGCTCCCTTTACTTTCACGAGGGCCTCGGTGTGATTCACGAAGGCTCGATTGCTCGCTTGTTGTGGGGCAAGGCTACCAGCGCCATTTCGTATCAAGAAATCGAGGGTTATTGGTCGAGATTTATGCGGGTAAATCCAGTTAATTCCGCTGCTTGATCGCAGTCGGCTTTCATTTGAACAAGTAGTGAATCAAGTGAATCGAATTTCAAGGTATCGCGAAGCCTGGCTGTAAATTCAACTGTTGCGATCTTGTCGTATAGCTCTAAACCAATTTGATCAAGTGCATATGCTTCAACTTGTCGGCCACGAATGCCAGGAAATGTGGGATTTGTTCCAATAGAAATTGCTGCAGCCCATTTGATGTTTTCTACAGTTAACCAACCAGCATAAACACCATCTGCGGGAATGCATGCGAGATCATCCAGCCCAATGTTTGCAGTTGGGTAACCAATTGTTCGACCACGTTTTTCACCATGCACAACCGGGCCAACCAAATAATGATTTCTTGTTAGTAGCTCTTTAGCTCGTGCAACTTCACCATCAAATATCAATCCGCGAATGCGAGTAGAAGAAATAGGATTTCCTCTATTTTCAGATAACTTAATAATTGTAGTTTTAAATCCTTTAGCCATTGATTGTAAATAATTTGCGGTTCCTTCAGCCTTATGGCCAAAGGTGAAATTTTCGCCGACAATTACATGTGTTGCTGACAGCTTTTGAATAAGGATTTGATCGATAAATTCATCGGCAGTTAGCGCGGCAAACTCTCTGGTGAAATCAATTACTACTACTTCATCAGCACCATGTGCTTTTAATTGTGCAATTCGATCAGCTATCGGCAGCAACTGCATGGGAGTTCTTTCAGGCGCAAAAATAGTTGTTGGATGCGGGTAAAAAGTTAAGACAACCACTCTTCCAAATTCACTAGCTTTCTTAAGTAGCTCTTGGTGGCCAGCATGCACACCATCAAAGATGCCGATTGCTACGCAGGTACCCGACTTACTCATGAGGTTATTCTTTCACGGCAACTAGGGTCGGTGTTGCAACAATTTTGCCAGCTAACTCTTTATCTAATAACAGAGCGATGAATTCTCCGCCTTGATCAAGCGCAGCCACGGCGCCACTCTTGTTGCTGGCATCTATTGCTCGACCAAAAGAGATTTCATTTGCTTCAGCTAAATCAATCGTTCTAACCGGCAGGATGCGAGATATTCCATCGGAGGTTGAAATCAATTTGGAATCTGTTAAATCTGTGCATTCTGAAATATCGAAAGGAGAAACTAAGGTGCGATTTAATGACGTTAAATGTCCACCAACTTTCAGCAAGTCTCCAAGGTCGCGAGCAATAGCGCGAATATAAGTTCCCGCACTGCAAGTAACAGTTACTTGAATATCTACAAATTCTCCAACTATAGAAATATTGGCAATTTCAATATCCATGACTTCGACATCGCGTGCAGGAATATCAACTACTTCCCCATCTCGGACCCGTTGATGCGCACGTTTGCCATCAATCTTTATTGCGGAGACCGAACTGGGTTTCTGCTTTATCTTTCCAATAAAATTCTTAATACCGCTTTTGATTTCATCTTCGCTAATACCTGCTGCGTTTGTAGTTGCTACAACTTCGCCTTCGCGATCATCGGTATGTGTGCTCTGCCCTAACCGGATTGTTGCCTCATATTTTTTTGTGCCGTCAGTAACATATTGCAGAAGCCGAGTAGCAGAACCAATTCCAAGAACTAGAACGCCTGTAGCCATTGGGTCAAGCGTGCCGGCATGGCCTACTTTTTTTGTTCCGTAGCGTTTGCGGGCTTGTGCAACTACATCGTGGCTCGTGATACCGGGCGCTTTATTGATTAGTGCAAAGCCATGCATTTATTTACTCTTCGGTGTGCTTATAAGGGTCAGCATCGCCAGCAGGTTTTGCACCTTCGCGGGCTTTTGCTAATTCAGCATCTTTTCTTGCAACTTCAAAGAGTAAATCGTTCATTGCGGTGGCGCTTTCTTGCAAACCATCTTGGAAAAATTCAAGTGATGGAGTTATGCGTAAACCAAGTGTGCGTCCGACTTCGGTGCGCAACATTCCGCGCGCAGAATTTAGGGCGATTGCAGTTGCGCTTCGCGCTGCTTCATCACCAAGGACTGTGTAAAAAATTGAGGCTTGTTGTAGATCTCCAGTTACGCGAACATCGGTGAGAGTTATGAAGCCAAGTCGCGGATCTTTTACCCGCGACTCTAGAGCTTCTGCAACAATCTCTTTAATTCGATCTGCAACTTTTAACGCACGAGTTGAGGTCATTTGTTATGCGCGCTTCTTCTCGCGCAACTCATAGGTCTGAATGATGTCGCCAACTTGAATGTCCTTGAATGATCCGAGTCCGATACCGCACTCATAACCATCCTTGACCTCAGTTGCATCATCCTTAAAGCGACGTAATGAGTCGACAGTTAGGCTTTCACCAACAAGCACACCGTTACGCAAAGTTCTGGCCTTCGCATTTCGCTTAATGGTTCCATCTTGAACCAAGCAGCCCGAAATATTTCCGAACTTACTTGATTTGAAGATATCTCTAACTTCAGCATTTCCAAGAACAACTTCTTCAAACTCTGGCTTTAACAAGCCCTTGAGTGAAGCTTCAATCTCTTCAATTGCATTGTAGATAACAGTGTAGAAACGAATTTCTACGCCTTCTACTTCAGCAAAGATTGCAGTTTGTGGTTCCGGCTTAACGTTGAAGCCAATAATTACAGCGGTGGATGCAGAAGCAAGAGTCACATCGCCCTTTGTAATTGCACCGACGCCGCGGTGAATAACTCGAAGATCAACGTCGCTACCAACATCGAGTTGTAGCAATGCATCTTCCAAAGCTTCAACCGAACCAGAAACGTCGCCCTTAAGAATGAGGTTAAGTGTGCTGATCTTGGATTGCTCCATGAAGTCTTCAAGTGAAACTTTCTTACGAGTCTTAGCAAGCAACGCATTTCGCATTGCGAGTTGACGCTTCTCTGCAATTTGACGAGCTGTTCTGTCATCTTCAGCAACGATGAATGTGTCGCCAGCGCCTGGAACAGATGTGAAACCGAGAACTTGAACTGGACGTGATGGACCAGCTTCAGTTACTGCGTCACCATTTTCATCAAGCATCGCACGAACACGACCGAAAGCGCCACCGGCAACAATTGAATCTCCAACATGAAGAGTTCCGCGTTGCACAAGAACGGTAGCAACTGGGCCACGTCCCTTATCTAGATTGGCTTCAATCGCAACACCGCGAGCAACGTCATCTGAAATCGCACGTAGATCGATTGCAGCATCTGCAGTTAGAAGAATTGCATCGATAAGTTCATCAATACCGGCACCAGATTTCGCAGATACGTTGATGAACATAGTTGTACCGCCGTACTCTTCTGCGATCAAGTTGTATTCAGTTAATTGCTGGCGAATCTTGTCTGGATTTGCGCCCTCTTTATCAACCTTGTTTACCGCTACAACTATTGGAACATCCGCTGCTTGCGCATGGTTTAACGCTTCAATTGTTTGTGGCATTACGCCGTCATCTGCAGCAACTACAAGGACTGCAATGTCGGTTACTTTCGCACCACGTGCACGCATCGCTGTGAAAGCTTCGTGGCCCGGGGTATCGATAAATGTGATTGCGCGATTTTGGCCTTCGTGATCATGATGAATTTGGTAAGCACCGATGTGCTGGGTAATTCCGCCAGCTTCACCGCGACCAACTTCAGTTTTACGAACCGCATCAAGCAAACTTGTCTTACCGTGGTCAACGTGACCCATGACAGTAACGATAGGCGAGCGCACAACAAGGTCCGCTTCATCGATATCAGCAAGTTCTTGCTCAAGATTAATATCAAATTGTTCAAGTAATTCACGGTCTTCATCTTCCGGACTTACAACTTGAATTTGGTAACCAAGTTCAGCGCCAAGAAGCATGAAGGTATCTTCGTCAACTGATTGTGTTGCGGTAACCATTTCACCTAAGTGGAATAGTGCAGAAACAAGTGCTGCTGGATCGCCACCGATTTTCTCTGCAAAATCCATAAGAGTTGCACCACGACGTAAGCGAATTGTTGATTTGCCATCACCGTGTGGAATTACTGCGCCACCAAGTGATGGTGCCGCCATATTGTCGAACTCTTCACGCAACGCTTTCTTACTCTTATGCGCCTTACGAGATTTTCCGCCTTGCTTTCCAAATGCACCAGCAGTTCCGCCACGTTGATGACGTCCGCCGCCTTTACCACCTGAACCACCTGGACCACCAGCACCACCAAATGTTGTTGGTGCGCCGCCGGCATTTGCATTCGGTGTGCGATAAGGAGAATTTGAATTTGGTGCACCAGTTGTTGGTGAACCTGGACGTGAACCAGATGTTGGTGCGCCTGTTGTTGGACGTGCCTGTTGTGGACGTGCAGCAAAACCTGGACGAACTGATCCTGGACGCGGTCCTGACATTGGTGGACGTTCGCCCGGACGAAGTGGGCGTTGTGCAGGTGGGCGCGGCATTGAGTTGCTTCCAGAACCACCACCAGATCCAAAAGGATTATTTCCGGCACGTGGCGGTCGTGGCATTACTGGTGATGCGGATGCAGCTGGTGTTACTGGTGCGGCAGGTGTAACTGGAGCAGCAGGAACTTCTGGTGCAACAGGTTTTTCAATCTTTGCTTTTGTAAGTTGTTCTCGAGTTGATTCTGGAAGCGACGCTAGTGCGGCTTCAATCTCTTCTGCAGTTGGTGCAGGTGCCTTCTTTGAAGCAGTCTTCTTGGCCGCGGCTTTTTTGGCGGTTTTAGGAGCAGGAGTTACTGCCTTGAGATCTGGAAACTTATCCATCAACTTGCGCACGACTGGTGCTTCAACAGTTGAAGATGCAGAACTAACGAACTCGCCGACTTCTTGTAACTTTGCGAGGAGCTCTTTGCTCTCTAAACCTAAATCTTTTGCTAATTCGTAAACGCGGACCTTTGCCACAGTTGCCTTCCTGTCTTGGCCCCACGTCTTAATTGGAGCCTAAATTAGAGCCTTAATCATGAGCGCGCGGTGCTCATGGTTACTTGATTTCCCAATTTGGGTTCGACATAGCTTTCGCTCCTTATGTTTCTATAACTAGTTAATTAAAAACTTTTCCAGCGGCTCTGTAGAAAGACTTTCATCTGTCCTAAAGGCCCGTTGAAACGATCTGCGCTCCTTTGCCAAATCGAAACAGTTTCGATGTAGCCAAGCACCGCGACCAAATTTGCGGTGATCTTCGTCAGGTAAAACCTGATTTCCGATCCGAACTACCCGAAGTAGTTCACTGTAGTTCTCTCGCTTGCGACAAGCTATGCAGCTCCGAATCGGAATCGGCATCTCTTATCCCTCGCATTTTTAAACTATCAGGGGCAAACCTTACCCGCGATATAGAGATGTTCACAATCTAAGCGGGAAATTCACCCACTTCTTCAGGCTCCTCGACTGATACCGGCTTTGGCTTTTCGATTCGCTCAACTGGATTATCTGGATGAATGTCTATTCGCCAGCCAGTTAGTCGTGCGGCAAGACGGGCATTCTGTCCATCTTTTCCGATAGCTAACGAAAGTTGGTAATCCGGAACAATTACCTTTGCAGATTTACTTTCAAGATCAACAACTTCACAACTTGTAACTTTCGCAGGGGCTAGCGCATTCGCAACATAGACCGCTGGATTCTCGGAATAGTCAACGATGTCAATCTTTTCGCCATTTAGTTCATCCATTACCGCTTTTGCTCGCGCACCAACGGGGCCGATAAGTGCGCCCTTAGGACTTACTCCAGCGCGATGTGATCGAACTGAAACTTTGCTTCGAAAGCCTGGCTCACGAGAGACGCCAACAATCTCAACAATCCGGTCTTTAAGTTCGGGCACTTCTAATGTGAATAGCGCCTTGACTAACAACGGATGAGTTCTAGAAAGTGTAATTTCTGGTCCCTTTAGACCTTGCTTAACATCTACTACGAAACATTTAATTCGTTGGCCGTGCACATAACTTTCAGTAGGAACCTGTTCGTTCGGTGGAATTTTTCCTTCCACTCTTCCTAAATCTACATATACAAGAGTCGCATCGCGCCCCTGCTGGACGACTCCTGAAATAACATCACCAACCGTTGCTGAAAATTCTTCAACTACATCAGCATCTTTTGCTGCGCGCATCCGTTGCTTAATTTCCTTGCGCGTTAATGATTTAATAACTTGTTCGAAACCTTCTGGCATATGAGTAATTGTTTCGGTATAAATGCCCTCATCATTGAACTGTGGAACATGGATGAGGATTTCGCCATCTACTCGGTTTAATACTGCGCGACCTTGTGGCTTAGCATCTTCTAATTCGAGATAAGCCTCAGTCACGGCATTTTCAATCGCGCTGATCATTTTTTCAAGCGGAATTTCTTTCTCAATTGTTAGCGCAATCAGCGCATCTACATCTACGCTCATTTGAATTCTACTTCTAATACCGCGCGCTTGATGTCCTCGTAAGAAACTTTTTGCGAATCGACTAAAACCGTGGTCTCAGTAGCTTCACCGATTCGGCCTGTTACCTCTTGGCCACTTGTCATAATAATTTTCACAAGTCGATCTAGATTTTTGCGCCAGTGGCGTGGTTTTGTAAGTGGTCGATCTAAACCAGGAGATGTAACTTCTAGAGTAAAAGCACCATCCCCGAGCCCTTCAAGGGCTTCGATAACTTCTGATATTTCCTTTGTTACAGCAGTTACTTGATCTAAATTAAGGTGGGTGTCGCTATCGATAATGACTGTCAGAATTTTTACTTTACCGGCACTTGTTATTGATAGCTCTTCTAAGTAATTTCCAGTTGCTTCAATAATTGGCCGAATAGCGGCGCTGATCTCTTCATTCAATGGCATCTCTAAGAGCCTTTCTCGATATTAAGTTTTAGTTAGCGAGCCAATCATAACCCACTTTTGCAATGAGGATTGTCGTCACTACTAAGAAAAATTTGCGCACCAATGGTGAGCCACCGCGGATTGCTAGCCTTGAACCAATTATTGCTCCCAATACATTTGCGATAGCGAGTGCCAACCCTAACTTCCACCAGATGTGACCAGTAATCTGAAACGAGATGATGGCGCCCAAATTTGTTGCAATATTTATGAACTTTGCCGTCGCTGATGCCTTGAGAAATGCATAACCAACCAGACCAACAAGCAGAAAGACTAGAAATGTTCCGGTCCCCGGACCAAAGATGCCGTCGTAGAAACCGATGGTTAATCCCAGACCAATAACTATTTGATGTCTTCTGCGTTCATTGAATTTAAGTTTCTCGCTAATTCCAAGTTCAGGTTTACGCCAGGTGTAGATAGCAACGCTTATTAAAAGCAGAATTATTAACGGCCTAAAGACAGAAGTTGGAAAAGAACTAGCAAGCCTTGCCCCGACTGCGGAGCCAATGAATGCGGGAATCGCCATATATGAAGTCAACTTAAGATCTGGTTTAACACTTCTAAAATAATTGGCAGCGGCAGTTGTTGTTCCAAAGATAGAAATGACTTTATTTGTACCAAGAATCATGGGAATCGGTTTTTCAGATAGCCCAATTAAAAGCGCCGGAAGTTGGATTAATCCCCCGCCACCTGCAACAGCATCAACAAAGCCAGCAAAACCGGCGGCAATAATTAAAAATATTGCGGTTTCTATACCCATTTAATTAAGAATTTAGAACCCTTGAAGTAATTTCGGTTACGGCCTTAAGTAATTCAATCTCAGTTTTCTCACCAGTTCTGCGAACTCGGAATTCTACTTTTCCTTCAGAGAGCGCCTTGCCTACAATTACGATGAATGGGATTCCGATTAACTCGGCATCTTTGAATTTAACACCAGCACTTGCATCAGGGCGGTCATCAAACATAACTCGCACACCCTTCTCCTCTAGATCCTCGGCCAGAGTGAGCGCTGCCTTAAACACTTCAGCTTCTTTGCCAGTTGCAACAATATGAACATCTGCTGGTGCAATTTCGCGTGGCCAATTTAAACCAATTTCATCATGTGTCTGTTCTGCAATTGCGGCGACAGCGCGTGATACACCGATTCCATACGATCCCATTGTGACGACTTGAGATTTTCCATTCTGATCTAAAACAGTTAGATCAAGGGCTTGGGCATACTTGCGACCAAGTTGGAAGATATGTCCGATTTCAATTGCACGATCAATTACAACTGGGGTATCGCATTTAGGGCATGAATCCCCCGCGCGGACTTCTGCTGCTTCTAGGTATTTTTCAACTTTAAAGTCTCGGCCATTAGTAACAAACCGAGCATGCTTATCTTTTTTATTTGCGCCAGTAATCCAATGTGAACCTGGAACAATTCTAGGATCGGCATAAACACTTACACCCAATTTATTAGCGTCTTGTGGCCCGACATATCCCTTGGCTAATCCAGGAAACTTTGCAAAATCTGCATCTTCAAATAATCGAAGTTCTTGCACGCCTGGCAAGTTCGCTTGCAGCCTCTTTAAATCTACTTCGCGATCACCAGGAACTAGAACCGATATTGCCTTTCCATCTGCCATCAATAGCACATTCTTAAGAGTGTCTGATGCTTCATGCCCAGGACCAAATTTTGTATTCAAAAGTTCTACAAGTGAATCAATAGTTGGTGTATTCGGTGATTCAAACTCCTCTAGGGCTGCAGGCGCAGTTCCAGAATACGGCGGAACTTTTGTAACCATGGCTTCGACATTTGCTGCATAGCCACACTTGTTGCAGAGAACATAAGTATCTTCACCAGTTTCGCATGGTGCTAAAAATTCTTCAGAACCAGAACCACCCATTGCGCCAGATACTGCAGAGACAATATTGTATTTAAGACCAAGGCGATCGAAGGTTTTTACATAAGCATCACGGTGCTTATTGTAAGAAGCAATTAAGCCGGCATCATCAATATCAAAAGAATAAGAATCCTTCATTACAAATTCGCGACCTCTAATAATTCCACTGCGAGGTCTAGTTTCATCACGGAACTTTGTTTGAATTTGATAGATTGAAAGTGGTAAATCCTTATATGAGGAATATTCACCCTTCACCATCAAGGTAAACATCTCTTCATGTGTTGGGCCTAATAAATAATCATTGCCACGTCGATCTTGTAATCTAAACAAATCTGAGCCGTACTCATCCCAACGATTGGTTTTCTCGTAAGGCTCGCGAGGCAAGAGCGCTGGAAAGTGAACTTCTTGAAAACCTGCAGCATCCATCTCTTCGCGAATGACGCGTTCAATGTTTCGATAAGTTATATAACCAAGTGGTAACCAAGAATAAACGCCTGCCGCAATGCGACGGACATAACCGGCGCGAACTAATAACCGGTGGCTTGCTACCTCGGCATCTGCCGGATCATCCCGAAGAGTGCGCAGAAGTAAGGTAGACATTTTTAACATGGGCTTACCCTACCGAATTTATTTAGCAGTTACGGTTGGTGCTCCACTTTCAACACCAGCTGCTTCCATTTCTTCGGCTAATCGCATTGCTTCTTCGATGAGAGTTTCAACAATTTGGCTCTCTGGAACAGTTTTAATTACTTGGCCCTTCACAAATATCTGACCTTTACCATTACCAGAAGCGACCCCAAGATCTGCTTCACGCGCTTCGCCCGGACCATTAACAACACAACCCATAACAGCCACACGAAGTGGGACAGTCATTCCTTGCAAACCTGCTTGAACTTTTTCGGCCAAAGTATAAACATCGACTTGGGCACGGCCACATGATGGGCAAGAAACAATCTCTAATTTACGCTGACGAAGATTTAGTGATTCTAGAATTGAAATTCCAACTTTAACTTCTTCAACCGGAGGCGCAGAAAGTGAAACGCGAATTGTGTCGCCAATTCCTTCAGCTAAAAGAATTCCAAATGCTGTTGCAGATTTAATTGTTCCTTGGAAAATTGGACCGGCTTCTGTAACGCCTAGGTGTAATGGATAATCACATTTGCTTGCAAGTAAACGATAAGCCTGAACCATCGTTACTGGATCGTGATGTTTTACTGAAATTTTTATATCGCTAAAGCCATGCTCTTCAAATAGTGAGGCTTCCCAAAGCGCAGATTCTGCAAGCGCTTCTGGCGTTGCTTTTCCATATTTTGCAAGAAGTCTTGGGTCAAGTGAGCCAGCGTTAACTCCGATGCGAATCGGAATTCCTGCTGCGCCTGCAGCTTTTGCTACCTCTTTAACTTTGTCATCAAATTGCTTTATGTTTCCAGGATTTACTCGAACTGCTGCGCAACCGGCATCAATAGCAGCGAAGATGTATTTTGGTTGAAAGTGGATATCTGCAATAACTGGAATCTGTGACTTCCGAGCAATTTGCGCAAGTGCATCTGCATCATCTTGGCTTGGAACTGCAACTCGAACAATCTGGCAACCTGAAGCAGTGAGTTCAGCGATCTGTTGCAAAGTTGCGTTTATATCTGAAGTTACAGTTGTGCACATTGATTGCACACTTACCGGAGCATCCCCGCCAACTAGAACACTGCCAACTTTGAGTTGCTTACTCTTGCGGCGAGGTGCCAGCGTTGGTGGTGGGGCGCTTGGCATTCCGAGATTTACCATGGTTGCATCCTAGATTATTGATAGATGTTTATTGGATTGAAGATATCTGCGGTTAGCAGGAGAAGTGAGAGCACGGCTAAAAGCGCAAATACCGCAAGGGTTATTGGGAGCAATCTCTCAACATCTATCGCTGCTGGCGGGCTGAGCTTTCGGCGTTTTGCATTCATCCTCCGCAGACCGTCAACAATGGCGACTGCCATGTGGCCACCATCGAGTGGCAATAATGGAAGAAGGTTAAATACTCCAACAAAGATATTTAAGCTGGCAATAATGATTAAGAAGGTGGCAACTTTTTCGCGAGATTCCAACTTTGGATCGCTAGCAGTTTGTGCGCTAACTCGAGCAACACCAACTACCCCAACCAAACCTTGCGCATCGCGCTCTTCACCCCCAAAGGTCTGTCGTACTAGCGCTGGAATTTTTGTTGGGAGCGAAATTAGTGAGGTAACGCTATTGCTTAACAAATCTTTAGTTAAGCGTCCGCTATTTGTAATTGCTTTTACTGGACCATCTTTATGAGTTCCTAATTTATTAATAATTCCAAGATAGCCAACCTCTTTGCCATCTAAGCTGCGAGCAGCTGGTGTGATTGGAATTATTAGGCGTTCACCATTGCGCTCTATCGTGATAGTTATTTCCTTACGAGCAGATTCTCTAATTATTTTTGTGTAGTCATACCAGTTATCTGATTCAACCCCGTTAATGGCAATTACATCATCCCCCGCAATTAACCCTGCAGCCTTGGCTGGTGAAGGAACTGAAGTCGATGTGCACTTGGAATCCGCTACGCCAGTCGAAGTATTGAGAACACAAGGAACAACTTCGCCAATAGTTTTAGTTACAGATGTGACTCCTACGCCGGCCAATAAAACTACTAAAATCAAAAACCCTAAGACAAAGTGCAAGAAAGATCCGGCGCCAAGAACAATTAACCGCTTTGGAACAGAGGCAAGGTAGAAAGCACGATGTTTGTCGGCTTCTGGGAGTTCTTCATTTACTGACATCCCCGAAATTCGGCAGTAACCTCCAGCGGGGATCGCCTTAATCCCAAACTCAGTTTCACCTCGTTGGAACGACCATATTCTTTTTCCAAAGCCAAGAAAGAATTCGGTAACGCGCATATGAAACTTTTTTGCAGTTAAGTAGTGGCCAGCTTCGTGAACCATGACTGAAAATAGAAGTGCAACAACAAAGGCTAAAACACCGACAATACCTAGACCTGGAAAATTCACTTGCGCTCCTGAACTAATTGATTGGCTATAACTCTTGCATCATCCTCGATGGCACTGACATCAGAGAGCGATCTTATTGTTACAGGTGAATTACCGCCCAATTTTTGGACTGTTGCATCGACAACATCAACTATTTTAGTAAATGAAATTGCCCCCGTTAAGAAAGCTGCAACTGCAACTTCATTTGCAGCATTGAAGATTGCAGGTAGGCCGCCGCCAAGTTCGCCACACCTGCGAGCAAGTTCAACCGCCGGAAACTTAGCGTTATCAATTGGTGCGAAATCCCAATTCTGTTTTGATGACCAATCAATTGGCACGGTTGCTTTTGGAATTCGATTAGCTCCAGAAATTGCGTATGCAATTGGACCTTTCATATTTGGTGGGCTTGCTTGCGCAATTGTTGAACCATCAACAAATTCGACCATTGAATGAACTACAGATTGCGGATGAATCACTGCAGTTATTTTTGAATATGGTAGGTCAAAGAGATAATGCGCTTCAATTATTTCTAGCCCTTTGTTCATTAAAGTCGCAGAGTTAATTGTTACAACGGGTCCCATGGTCCAAGTTGGATGAGTCAACGCATCGGCGACTGAAATATCAGCCAAGTCATTCCGATCTCTAAATGGGCCGCCACTTGCCGTCAAAATTACTTGTTTAACTTCCGAAGCCTTGCCGCTTAAAAAACATTGATACAAGGCTGAATGTTCAGAATCAACTGGAATTATTCGATCCCTACCAAATGCCATTACTAAATCGCCACCGGCAACAAGTGATTCTTTATTTGCGAGCGCAACTTTATTTCCAACACTAAGTGCCGCAAGGGTTGGACCAAGTCCGATAGAACCAGTAATGCCATTCAAAACAATGTCGCAGGCTATCGCTGCAATTTCCGAAGCCGCGGACGGGCCGTCAATAACTTGGGTGTTGCCCAGCATCGAAATTAACAAATCACGATTTCCAGTAGTTCCTACAACTGGAACTGAAAACTTCTTTGCTTGGTCAGCCAAGAGTTCAATATTTTTAGATCCCGCCGCCAAGGCAATTACGCGGAATTTATCTGGGTTGGCTTCAACAATCTCCAACGCCTGAACCCCAATAGAACCCGTTGAACCAAGAATCACTAATTCGATAGGAGCGGACACTCCCCCATTCTAAGTAAAAATGAAGAAAAGATTTGCCTCAGATAGACTGCGTCTATGACTTCCGGCCCAAATATTCCGCAAGAACGTCGCCTCGTAACAGCAATTCCGGGACCAAAATCCCAGGAAATTATCAAGCGACGTAATGAAGCGGTATCAGCGTCTCTTGGAATGGCCATTCCAGTTGTAGTTGAAAAAGCTGGTGGCGGTGTAATTGTCGATGTTGATGGTAATTCAATTATTGATATGGGCGCCGGAATCGCAGTAGTTAATGTTGGAAATAGCGCAGACCGCGTAGTTGAAAATGTGATTAATCAAGTCAAAGCATTTACTCATACTTGTTTTATGGTTGCGCCATATCTTGGTTACATCGAAGTTTGTGAAGCGCTTAATAGGCTTACTCCCGGAACGCATAAGAAGAAATCAGTTCTACTAAATTCCGGCGCCGAAGCTGTTGAAAATGCAATCAAGATTGCCCGTGCATATACCAAGCGTCAGGCAGTAGTCGTATTTGAACATGGGTATCACGGCCGCACCAATTTAACGATGGCAATGACTGCAAAGAACATGCCATACAAAGAGGGCTTTGGTCCCTTTGCCAGCGAAATTTATCGAATGCCAATGGCTTATCCATTTAGATTCGATGGCGATGCTGCTGCGTGCAGCGCAGAAACATTGGATGTTGTAACTCATAAAATTGAGAAGGAAATTGGCGCTAAGAATGTTGCAGCTATTGTTATTGAACCAATTCAAGGAGAAGGTGGCTTCATTGTTCCACCTAAGGGGTTCCTGCCAGGCTTAGCTAAATTTGCCAAAGATAATGGCATCGTATTTGTTGCCGATGAAGTTCAAACTGGTTTTGGTCGCACCGGAAAAATGTTTGCAGTTGAACATGAGAGCGTGGATGCAGATTTAATCACCACCGCTAAGGGAATTGCTGGTGGTTTCCCACTTGCAGGCGTTACTGGTCGCGCTGAAATGCTTGATAGCGTCCACGCATCTGGACTTGGTGGCACATTTGGTGGCAATCCTGTTGCTTGTGCTGCAGCACTTGGTGCAATTGCAACAATTGAAGAAGAGAAGCTTGTTGATCGGGCAAATGTAATTGGAAAAATTATGGTTGATGCCCTTAACACAATGGCTAAGAAGTATTCGGTAATTGGCGAGATTCGCGGCGCTGGTGCGATGCAAGCAATCGAACTTATAAAGCCTGGTTCTATCGAACCAAATAGCGAGGCCATGAGCGCGGTAATTAAATACTGCCAACAGAAAGGCGTCTTGATTTTAAGCGCAGGAACTTATTCAAATGTAATTCGTTTGCTTCCACCATTGGTTATGCCAGAGCATCTATTAATTGAAGCTCTAGGAATTATCGATGAAGCTTTTGCTTCGCTCTAAGTTACGAATCAAATCCAAGTCCGAAGAAATCGAGGAATTTAAGCCAAAGGTTGCGCTTGCCTTGGTTCTGATCTGATTTGTTTAACGACCACTGAGTTAATCGAATAAATATAAATTTGAATGGCTCAGGTGGGAACGGCAGAGGCTTCTTTTTAACCATGCTTAATCTGGTGCGTTCGTTATCTTCACCATCTAAAAGATCCAACATCACTTGTGCACCAAATCGAGAAGCTCCAACTCCAAGGCCGGTGTATCCCATTACGTAAGCAACTTTTCCACGATATGCCTTACCCCAGAATTGGGTAAATCGGGAGCAAGTATCAATTGCACCGCCCCAACCATGAGTAAATTTAATTCCCTTCAATTGTGGGAAGGTTTCTAAGAAAGCTTGCGCCAGATGCGCATAAGTTTCAGCACTTGTTTCATACTCATGTCTAACTTTGCCGCGGAAATTGTAGATGGCGTCATATCCACCCCATAGAATTTCATTATCTTTAGTTAATCGGTAATAGTGGAATTGATTGCCGGCCTCAGATAAACCTTCACGATTCTTCCAACCAATCGACGCCATTTGCTCTGGTGTAAGTGGCTCAGTAACTAATTGAAAATCATAAACTGGAACAACATACTTCTTGGCTCGTCTTATTAGTGAACGGTAAATATTTGTTGCCAGTGCTACTTTTTGGGCATAGACCGTTCCATATGGTGTGTGAACAATAATTCCTTTACTTGCTCTCTCGAGCCAGAGCGCACTGGTGTTCTCGTAAATAACTACACCACTTTTGATACATGCTTGCTCTAAGCCCCAAACCAGTCGAGCAGGATCAATCAGAGCAGTGCCATCTGGATCCCATAATCCACCAACAGATATGGGTGAATGAACGCGGGCCTGCATCTCTTCTTTACTAAGAATTTGAACGCTATCACCAAAAGAGTTTCGCAGATTAGCAATTTCAATTAAATCTTCCATCTGCCACTCTTCATTTGCAACGCTGATCTCACCGGTCAACTCAAATTGGCAGTCAATTCCATACTTCTTTATTGTTGCTTCAATCGCCTCTAAATTTTCACGGCCAAGTCGTTCGATAATTGCCATCTCATCTTTGAATCGGCTGTAGCCATTCATGAATCCATGAGTTAAGGAGTAACTACAAAAACCACCATTACGACCAGAAGCGCCAGCACCAGTTTCTAATTGTTCAATAATGACTACATTGCGCTCGGGATTTTTCTCTTTAGCAAGAAGTGCGGTCCACAGACCGGTGTAACCAGCGCCGACAATGCAGAGATCTGTTGTGGTTTCACCAATTAGCGTCGCATGTGGTTCGGGCTCTAATGGGTCAGCGTCGAGCCAATACAACTGCGGCTGCATATGTGAAAGATGTTTTAAATAAGAAGAGTCGATGTCTGACATCGCGTTATCCGGCCTTAACCGGAATCACCCCTTCAATCACTATTCAAAGTTGGCCCGGGTCCGCCGGAGTCCTACCCCATAACGCAGAGCTACTAATAACTCTGTTGTTCGTCATGGAAACGTTGAAAGTTTAGCGCACCCTGCGGCGGTTTACTAGTTGACCCACGATAACAATTGTTAGTGCCAAGAAGAACATCGCTGATCCAATTACATTCGCTTGTGCGGGAATTCCGCGTGCAGCAGACACATAAATAAACTTTGGAAATGTCGTAAGAGTTCCAGAATTGAAGTTGGTAATAATGAAATCATCAAATGAGAGACTAAACGCCAGAAGCGCTGCTCCTGCAATTCCTGGGGCGACCAATGGAAGTGTTACACGTCTGAAGGTTTGAAATTCATTTGCGTACAAATCCATCGCGGCTTGTTCAAGTCTCGGATCCAAACTTGCGATTCGAGCCTTTACTGTCACCACAACGAATGAAATACAGAAAACAATGTGCGCAATAACTGTTGGCCAGAATCCTGGATTAATTTTGAAGACTAGGAATAAAGAAAGGAGTGAAGCGCCCAGAACAATTTCGGGGGTAGCCATTGGAAGAAAGATAAGCAGATTCGAGGTTGAACGTCCCTTGAACTTATGACGTCCGATTGCGAATGCAATCATGGTTCCAAGAATCGTCGAAAAGATGGTTGCAAGAAGGCCGATCTTTATCGAATTACCAAGAGCGTTACAAACTTCCGGGGCGCCGCAAGGATTTTTCCAATTATCTAGAGTGAAACCTTTCCAGATTAGATTGCTCTTTCCAGAATCATTAAAAGAGAAAGCGAAGGTGTATGCAACTGGAATGAAAAGATAGGTGAAAGCAAAAAATGCATAGATCTTGATTAAGTTACGGCCAACCCAGCGTTGAATTCGAGCACCCAGTGGAATTGTCGGAATAGTCGCATCTTTAATTTTCTGGCTCATACCAACTCCTCAGTTCCCGCTTTGCGGATATAGAGGGTAACTAGAATCAAAATGGCTGCCATCAAAGTAAATGAGAGTGCGGCCGCAGTTGGATAATCAACAACTTTGAAGTAGCGGGACTCAATTACATTTCCGAGCATCTTGGTATTTGGGCTTCCAAGAATTGCTGCGTTTACATAATCACCGGCAGCTGGAATAAAGGTAAGAAGTGTTCCTGCTACAACACCTGGCATCGAAAGGGGCAGAGTTACCTTTCGAAAAGTAGTGATGCCATTTGCATATAAGTCACCTGAGGCCTCAAGTGTTCTTGGATCAATTCGGTCAATAGAAGCAAAAAGCGGCAGTGTCATAAATGGTAAAAAGTTGTAGGTCATACCCATAACGACAGCAAATGAGGTTGAGGTTAAAGTCGTGCTCTCGCTAATGATTCCAAAAGTTCTAAGTGTTGGAACTACGAATCCTTCCTCTCCCAAAATTTGCTTCCAGGCAATAGTTCTGAGCAAAAATGAGGTGAAGAACGGTGCAACAACGAGAACTAGTAGAACGTTCTTGTACTTTCCAGATTTAAAGGCGATTGCATATGCCAAGGGATACGAGATCGCGAGAGCTAATAATGTTGCAAGAATCGCGTATAGAAATGAACGACCAAACTGCTCTTTGTTTTCTACGAAAGCATCAATGTAATTTGCGAATCGAAGTGTCTGCTCGTATTGACCGGTATCTCCCCCAACAACACTTGTCTGGGTAGAAGTCTGAGCTAAATTAATGATTGGGAGAATAAAAAAGGTAAAGAGAAAGGCAAAACCTGGAAGAAGAAGTAAATAGGGTGTGCGGATCTTTCTCATTTTAAAATTTTTACTCTTCGTCTAGAACTTCTGGCGCAACTTCCGAGCCAGCCGTTGCATCTTCATCGCCGCGTAGACCAAAGGTGAATGTTGGCTCCCAAGATATGTTTACCGCGTCACCCTTTTTAAATGGTGCAACACCGTCGTCATTCTGTTCAAAGACCATTAACTCTTGTCCCCATGGCATCTCAACTTGATACTGAGTGGATACACCGATGTAAGAAACGTCTTCGATTTTGCCACCAGATAAAACGTTTCCTTTAACTGGAGTTTCTAGAAGTGAAATACGGAATTTCTCTGGTCGAATTCCGGCATAGGTCGAACTATCAACAGCGTGAGATCGACTCTTTGGCAGTGAAATTTTCTGCCCATAAAGATCAACTATTTGGGAATCCCCATCGTTGCCAGAGATTGTTCCCTTAATTAAATTTGATTGCCCAAGAAAGTTTGCAACGTATGCCGTCTCTGGATTGTCATAAAGATCTGCAGGTGAACCCATTTGTTCAATCTGACCTTCGTTCATAACAGCGATCGTGTCGGCCATTGTCATAGCCTCTTCTTGATCATGGGTTACGTGAACGAAAGTAAGGCCAACTTCTTTCTGAATCCATTTAAGTTCAATCTGCATCTGGCGACGAAGCTTTAGATCAAGTGCACCGAGCGGTTCATCAAGTAAAAGCAGAGCCGGGCGGTTAACAATCGCGCGCGCAAGTGCAATGCGTTGCTGTTGACCACCAGAAAGTTGGGTCGGTTTGCGTTGCGCCAAGTGTGGAAGCTCCACCAAATTAAGTACTTTTTCAACCGCTTCTTTAACATCGCTCTTGCCACGTCTGCGCAGACCAAATGCGATGTTTTCAAAGATTGTTAAGTGTGGAAATAGTGCATAGTTTTGAAAGACAGTATTAATCGGGCGTTGGTATGGCTTCGTTGTGGTGATATCAGTTTCACCTAAGTGAATACTTCCGGCAGTCGGCTCTTCTAAGCCAGCAATCATTCGAAGCGTTGTTGTCTTTCCACAACCAGAAGGTCCAAGTAACGCAAAGAATGAACCCTTAGCAATAGTCAGCGAGAGATCATCAACTGCGGTGAAATCACCATACGTCTTTGTAAGTCGTGTTAGTCGAAGATCGCCTCGAGCTTCAATTGAGGCTTTGACCACTTAGTTTCCTGCAGCCTTTTGGAAAGCTTCAGTCCAAGTAGTTTCTTCTTCAGTTGTAAGAGCACGGAATACATTTAATTTAGCCATTGTATTCTCGGTTGGGAAAATGTATTCACTCTTTGCTAGATCTGGATCAATCTTTTCCATCTCAGCTTGTGCACCCTTTACTGGGCAAACATAATTTACATAAGCCGCAACTTCAGCAGCTACTGCTGGATCGTAATAATAGTTGATCATTTTCTCAGCATTTGCCTTTGCATCAGCACTAACTGTGTAAGGGATCACGAAGTTATCACTTGAAATTGTTCCGCCAGATTCTGGAATCGCAAAGTCAAACTTTCCTTCATTCTCTGAAGCCAAGATGAACATATCGCCAGACCAACCAATAACCGCAGTTGCATCTCCGGAAGTTAGATCCTCAGCATATTCGTTGCCCTTTACGCCACGAATCCAGCCATCAGATATTTTTCCTTCCATGAAGTCAACCGCATTCATGTATTGATCTTCAGTTACCGTTGTGACATCTACGCCCTGCGCAAGCAGAATAACTCCGATGGTGTCGCGCAATTCAGAGAGAACAACAATCTTTCCCTTATTTTGAGGGGAGAAAAGATCATCAATGGTGCGAATTCCCTTTGGATTCTTCGCAACATTCCAACCAAAGCCAGACATGATTCCCTGCCAAGGCAGAGTCTGCTCACGCTTTGGATCGAATGATGGACTTGCCAAAGTATCTAGAATATTTGAAGCATTTGGGATGTTACCGCCATCAAATTTTTGGGTATAACCAAGTCGGATCCAACGTGCTGCCATCCAGTCGGTAGGTGTAACAATGTCGTAGCCAATATCTTTCTTAAGCTTTAATTGCGCTTGAACTTTGCCGAAGAATTCATCATTATCGTTGTAATCTTCAAAGTACTTTGTCTCAATTCCAGTTTCCTTGATGAATGCTTCAAGAGTTGGATACTTCTTTGTATCTTCATCAAAATCTAAATAGAGCGGCCAGTTTCCCCAACGAAGTGCTTCGCCTGACGAATCAGAACCTCCGCCACCAATTCCACAAGAAGCCAGCAGTGACGCCGCACTGAGACCTCCGATACCTGCAAATACTCCACGTCTAGATATTTTTGTCGAAACAATATCTTTGAAATCTTTGAATGTTGATTGATTCTCTTCGTGGGAGTTATTTGTTGTCATGGCACCACTTTCTCGTTAGGACGACTTAGGCCTGGCTCGCAGAGGAGCAAGGGACGTGAATGGGGAAAGTGTAGCCCCACGAAGTTGCGAATCCGCAACTTAATTTGGGTAATTTTTCCGTGAAAATTTAGAAAAATTAGGCGTTCAGGTTCGTCATCACGTGCTTTATGCGGGTGTAATCCTCGAAGCCATAACTTGAGAGATCCTTGCCGTAGCCAGAGCGCTTGAAGCCACCGTGTGGCATCTCAGCGACGATTGGAATGTGAGTATTAATCCAGACGCAACCAAAATCGAAAGCCTTTGCCATTCGCATCGCACGACCGTGATTACTTGTCCAAACACTCGAAGCTAAACCGTATGCAACACCGTTCGCCATCGCTACCGCTTCGGCCTCATCCTTAAATTTCTGAACTGTGATGACTGGCCCGAAGATTTCATTTTGAATCATCTCGTCATCTTGACGCAGATCAGCGATAACTGTTGGCGCAAAGAAATATCCTGGTCGATCAATCTTCTTACCCCCAGCAACAATCTTTGCGTGTGCAGGCGTGCGATCAACAAACCCTAAAACACGGGCTAATTGATCAGCGTTATTGAGTGCACCATAAAGCACATCTTCATCTGGACTACCAGTTGCAATGTTGTTCTTTGCCTGACTTGCAAGCAATTCAACAAACTTGTCATAAACACTCTCTTGAACAATTACCCGGGTTGCTGCAGTGCAATCTTGACCAGCGTTGAAATAGCCAGTGATTGCGATGTTTTCGGCAGCAGTTTCTAAATTTGCATCATCGAATACAACTACAGGTGCTTTGCCACCAAGTTCAAGATGGACTCGCTTTAGTTCTGTTGCTGCAGATTTTGCAACTTCAATACCTGCACGAACCGAACCTGTTATAGAAACCATCGCAGGTGTTTTATGTTCAACAAGTGCACGTCCAGTCTCGCGGTCACCGCAAATAACATTGAAGACACCATTTGGCAGAAATTCTGACATTACTTCAGCCATAAATACTGTTGATGCCGGAGTTGTATCACTTGGTTTTAAGACAACGGTATTTCCTGCTGCAATCGCTGGCGCCCACTTCCATACGGCCATCATCATTGGATAGTTCCATGGCGTAACTTGTGCACAAACACCGATTGGTTCGCGGCGAATAAATGAAGTCATTCCGCGCATATATTCGCCAGCAGATTTACCCTCTAAATTTCGGGCAGCACCAGCAAAGAAGCGAATCTGATCCAACATTGGTGGAACTTCTTCAGAGGTTGTAAGTGACACTGGCTTTCCAGTGTTCTCAACTTCAATTGCGATTAATTCATCACTTCTAGCTTCTAGTGCATCTGCGATTTTGTTAAGAGCGCGTTGACGTTCGGCAGGTGTTGTTTCACGCCATTCGATGAATGCGTTACTTGCAGCGCTTAGCGCGCTATCAACATCTTCTGCGCCAGAAACTGGGGCTGTTGCATATGCCGCACCTGTTGCTGGATTAATAATTTCACTTGTCGCACCTGATTTTGCAGGCAGAGATTTTCCGTTTACAAAGTTATTTAGCTTTTTCATCCCCAGAGATTATCTCGGACGCGGCCAATTGACCACATGCCCCATCAATTTCCCGTCCTCTTGTGTCGCGCACTGTGACCGGAACTTTGTAACCCTCTAAAACGCGAACAAATTCTGCTTCATCTTCTGGTCTAGAGGCGGTCCACTTAGAACCCGGGGTTGGGTTTAGCGGGATTAAATTAACGTGCGCATTCCGATTACGTAAAAGTCGGCCTAACAAATCTGCGCGCCATGCCTGATCGTTAATATCGCGAATCAGCGCATATTCAATTGAATAACGCCGACCAGTCTTAGCTTCATATTTATCTGCAGCAGCTAGAACTTCACGAACTTTCCACCGGGAATTTATCGGAACCAATGTATCTCGAAGTTCATCATCCGGAGTATGTAGTGACACGGCGAGTGTTACGGGAATTCCTTCATCGCAAAGTTTCTCAATTCCATTTACCAGGCCAACAGTTGAGAGAGTTACCGACCTTGCGCCGATACCAAGCCCATCTGGTTGTGGCGTTGTAATGTTTCTAATCGAACGCATGACTGCGTTGTAATTAGCCATTGGTTCGCCCATGCCCATGAAAACCACATTTGAAAGTCGAGTCTCTCCCCCAGGTAATTCACCAGCCGCGCAAATTCGTGCAGCGGCAACAACTTGTGCAGTGATTTCGCCAGCAGTTAAATTTCGAGTTAGCCCGGATTGTCCGGTTGCACAGAATGGACAGTTCATTCCGCAACCAGCCTGGGATGAAATACAAACAGTTGTGCGATCTGAATATCGCATAAGAACGCTCTCGACCAATACGCCATCATGTAAACGCCATAAATCTTTACGAGTCTTGCCACTATCAGTCGTTACCGATTTAACAAGAGTGATTAACTTTGGAACAAACTCCTTAGCAAGGGTTTCGCGCAAATCCTTTGGGATATCGCTCCAAGTGTCAGTTTCATCGCTGTAATGAGTAAAGAAATGCACTGCCATCTGATTAGCGCGAAAACCCGGAATTCCAAGTTCAACCGCACGTGCTTTGCGAGCATCAGGCTCTAGATCTGCAAAGTGAACCGGCGGCTTTACCCGTTGTTTAGGTTCATCAAAAACTAACTTTATCTCGGTCATAAATTAAAGTGCTTAATAAATTCGAGGGCAAACCAGACTGCAGGTCCGGTGAATAAAACAGAGTCGATTCGATCGAGAATTCCACCATGGCCAGGCAAAATTGTTCCCATATCTTTGATTGCAAGATCGCGTTTTACCGCTGATTCAATTAGATCTCCGCAAGTAGAAGTTACGACGGCAACTAAACCAATACCGGCACCAATCCACCAAGTGTGGTCGAGTGCAAATTGGAAAACTAGAGCCGAACCAATAGTTGTAGCAATGATTGAACCAACTAATCCTTCCCAAGTTTTCTTTGGGCTTATCGCAGGCGCTAGTGGATGTTTGCCAATTAGAACACCAAAAATATAAGCAAAGGTGTCGTTGCAACTAACTAAAACTACAAGGGTGAATATTCGGGCTAAGCCCTCTTTGTCGTGTGCGAGAAGAAGTATGAAGCCGCCAAGAAATGCTAGATAAAAAATAGCAAAGGCTGCTGCAGTTGATTTACGAACAAAATCTTTTGGGTCCCGAAGCAGCATGTAGACCAGAACGCATGGAATCGCAATTGCGATGGCAACTGCTAATCCAGATACTCGTCCAAACCAAGCTGCGGCAAGTAAAAGCGTAATCGCAACAGAAATAGCGTTAACTGGAAGCTCGATGCCACCTGCTTTATATGCTTTTGTGAGTTCACGGCCGGCAAGCAAGATTGCGACCCAGGCAAAAATTGCAAATAGTGGTGGCGCAAATGAAATTGTTAAGAAAACTACCGCAAGAATTGCAAGTGAGACCAAGATTGATGGACCCAACTTTCGCCCAGCTCTGGCATTAATCGCGCTATTTAGCGAGTGAAAGTCATCCATGATTTAAACTTCGAGAAGTTCGGCTTCCTTATGTTTCAAAAGTTCATCAATTTTGGCAACATGATCGGAAGTTATTTTCTCGAGATCCTTCTCACCACGAGCAACATCGTCTTTTCCGGCTAAGCCATCTTTCTCTAACTTCTCGATGGCTTCTTTTGCTGTGCGACGAATGTTACGGATTGAAACCCTGGAATCTTCAGCCTTTGTTCTAGCAACCTTGATGTAATCCTTGCGACGCTCTTCGGTAAGTTGTGGGAAATTAACTCGTATAACTCCACCATCAGAGGCTGGATTTACACCCAAATCTGATTCACGAATCGCTTTTTCAATT
>CANLEG010000011.1 GCA_947489605.1 Actinomycetota bacterium | reverse complement strand
CCCACTAAAAATTTGGCGACCTTCTGGAACTAGTGAAAGCCCCAATCGCACAATATCTTCTGGTTTCTTGCCTACAATATTTTTCCCATCAAAGATTATTGATCCAGATTTAGAAGCAATACCGCCGGCAATAGCTTGGAGCAGGGTTGATTTTCCAACACCATTTGGTCCAACAATTCCGATTGATTTTCCTGGTTCTAGCGTAAATGAAACATCTGAAATAACTTCAACCTTGCCATAACCGGCAACTAAATTAGTAACTTCTAGCAGCGCCATTAGTGCACACCTGCATTTCCGAGATAAGCAGTTTTAACATCAGCGTTATTTAGCGCATCTTGTGGATTGCCATCAAAAATTAGAATTCCAGTGGCTAGAACGATTACTCGGCTGCAAGCCTGCGTAACTAATTTAACGTTGTGCTCTACCAGCAACATTCCACATCCAATATTTTTTCTAACAATTTCTAGCGCGTTCAGTAATTTTGGTGCTTCATCTTCATTAAGACCAGCAGCGGGTTCATCCATAATTAAATATTTTGGATGTGCTGCTACTGCGCGAGCAAGCCCAACTAATCTGGCATTTCCGTGTGAAATGCTTCCTGCTGGATATGCTGAAAGCTTTTCAATTCCTAAAATTTCTAAAATAGTTTCGGATCGCTCGCGAGCAACTTTTCCAGATTCGCCCAAACCAATCGCACCTAGTGCGATATTTTCAGCAACAGTTAGATTTCCAAAAAGCCTTCCAGATTGAAAAGTTCTTGCAATACCTGCACGAGCTCGGGCGTTTGGTTTTAAGCCGTCTAAAGGCGTGTCATCAACAACAACTGTTCCGCCATCTTGTTTTTCGTAACCTGCCAAAATATTAATGAAAGTTGATTTACCAGCACCGTTTGGGCCAAGCAGGCCAACGATTTCTCCAGGGTTTATATTTACCGAGACGTTATCTAAAACTTGAAGGGCGCCAAAAGACTTGCTTATTTCATTGGCGTGAAAAGATTTTTGATTCAAGCTTTACTCCCCTCAGTTGTGAACGCAGAATAACAATAAAAAAGAGGGTGTGCGACGTGATGCCGCACACCCTCTCTACTTTTTTGTAGCTAGTTATATCTTGTTATTAGAAGGTTGGCTTCTTTGCAGCCGCATACTTCACAAGCTTGGTCTTGCCATTGGTGGTCTTTAGGATCGCCATTGGACGAGACACGTTCACGTGAAGTGTTGGTGTAAATGAAGTTTTACCTGCTGTTAGGTTTTCATCGTTGAACTTGTTCATTTCAGCGGCAAGTTTCTTGCCATCTGTTGAACCAGCACGCTTTGCAGCAAGTGCAAATGCTTCAACTGCAGCAGCTCCGGTGATTAGACCTGAAGTTGCAGCAGATGATCCGGTTGCCTTCTTGAAATCAGCAAGAATGCTTCGGACCTTTGCATTTGTGTCATCGCCATAAACAGAAGCGTATGTAACTACATAGTGGTTAGAGTGGTTTGTAACTGCTGAGGCCCAGAATGCGCCGTCCATACCGAAACCTGAAATTACAGGTGTCTTAATTCCAGCAGCGCGGATAGCACCAAGTGCTTCAGCTCCGCCACCTGGGTATGAACAAAGTGCAATTACGCCAGCAGCATCTGTCTTAGCAGCAGCAACTTGTGCAGTTACTGGCTTATCAAGTGCTCCTGCTTGGGTTTGGTTGAACTCTTGTGTTGACTTAACAGTTCCACCAAGTTCTTTGAAACGCTTTGCGAATGAATCGCATTGGCTTGTTGTGTAAGCAATTGACATATCTTTGAAAAGAGTTGCGGTCTTTCCAAGTGATGCAAATGCATATTCAGCCATGATTGCGGCTTCGCCAGGAACAGCTGAGCCAAGTGAATAACCAAGAGTCAATCCGTTATCTGGACCCATCGCTGTTGATCCAACGCAAGGTGCAATAACAAGTACGCCAGCTTTTTCGCCAACTTGAGCAGACTTCAAGTTAATGTCTGCGTCGCAAGTTACTAGAAGTAGCTTTGCGCCATCAGCAATAAACTGAGTGGCGATTTGTTGTCCCTTGTCAGGGTTTGTTCCAGTATCAACGAATTTCAAAACAACTTTGCAACCGTCAATGCCGCCTGATTTATTCAAACGAGTTACAGCAATCTTTGCTGTCTCAAGTGCAGGTCCATCGAATGGTGCCATGAAACCTGTCGCAGCCATTGCAGCTCCGATTAAAACTGGCTTTGCGCATGCTGCGTTAGCATGTGTTGAATTCATTGCTGACATACCAGTTGCGGCAAGTGCTGCTGCAGCAACGCTTACCAAAATCTTCTTCGAGATTTTCATGCATGTTCTCCTTAAGGGTTTAGCTTGATTGCTGGACGCCGGTCTTTACCGACGGAGCAAACTAGTAGCCAAATCTTGCCCTATTTTTGACTATCGTCAAATGTCCACCCGATAACAATCAGGTAACTTTCACCTGAAAAATGGCTTGGAATCACCCTGAAAATGCCGCTTAGGGCGCTACTGGGTAGTCGGTATATCCGATTGGCCCTCTTGAATAGAAGGTCTTGGAATCCCCAGTATTTAACTCCAGGCCTTGCGCTAATCGCTTCGGAAGGTCTGGGTTTGCAAGTGCCAATCTGCCAAAACTAAAGAGATCGGCTTCGCCTGATTCAATTATTCGTTTTGCAGTTTCAACTTTTGTTTTATCTGCATAACCTGAGTTAGCAATAATGCAACCATTGAAAAGCTTTCGGGCAAAAGTTATCGAATCAAAGCCTGGTTGATTTGAAACGTGCAGAAACGCTATCCCTAAGTTATTGATTGCATTAATCAAATATGAATACATCTCTTCAGTATCGGTTTCTGCCATGTCATTGAATGTGCCATTAGGCGAAATTCTGATTGCCGTTTTATCAGCACCGATAGCCTCGACAACAGCGCTGACAACTTCGATTACAAACTTGCAACGATTCCCAATGCTGCCACCATATTCATCAGTTCTGATATTTGAATTAGGTGCCAAGAATTGATGTAACAAATAACCATTTGCGCCATGCAATTCAACGCCATCAAACCCAGCGGCAATAGCGTTTTTAGCTGCAGTCACAAATGAAGCTTTCACATCAGTGATGTCTTGTAGTGACATTTCTTTCGGTGTTTCAAAGGGATCCATTCCAGATCCAGTAAATAATTCTCCTGCTGGTGTTACAGCACTTGCAGAAATTGGATTCAAGCCAGTTATCTTCGTATGTGAAATTCGCCCAGAATGCATTAACTGCATAAAAATTCGGCCACCTGACGCATGAACCGCTTCGGTGATTTTCTTCCACCCTGCGATTTGAGAATCGGTATAGATACCAGGAATTCCTGGATAAGCCTTTCCAACATGTGATGGCGCAGTTCCTTCAGTAATGATTAATCCAAAACTTGTGCGCTGCTTGTAATACTCAACCATCAAGCCATTCGGATCGCCATTCTCATCCGCACGATTTCGGGTCATCGGCGCCATGACCATCCGATTGGTTAATTCATTCCCACCAACATTTACTTTTTCGAAGAGTGTTTTCATCTGCTAATTATTATCTAATTCTGATGCCTTTGCTAACCAGTCTGGGCAGAACCTCTTGGGCAAAATAAGGTAGCTCTTTTGTATAGTCAAAAAATGCGATTGTCATTCCCGAAAATCCCGCTTTAGCGAATTGATAAATGCGATCTGCTACTTCATCTGGAGTTCCGGTTAATGGGCAAGATCCATCGCCTGCGGCAAATCTTGTCCGATATGTTGCCAACATTTCTGGTGTGAAAGATTTGGCGTATTGGCCCATTAAAGCCATCATGTTATCGACAGCAACCCAATCTGCGTTTTTGTTTGCGTAATAATCAATAAATTCATCAACTTCGGAATTAGTTGGGCGGCAGACAACATGTCCCAGAGTTAGCACACCAGATTTACGCTGATATTTATTCTTCGCATTATCTGAAATCGACTTTACGACCTCTGCACCATCAGTTGGGTTATCAACGACTGTGAAAATAAAATCTGCATTCTTGGCCGCATAATCTCGACCTTGTTCCGAAGACCCAGCATTTATGACAGGAATACGACCATGAACTGGTTTGGGCAGCCCTTCAACACCTTTCAAATTAAAAAACTTACCCGCGTGATCAAATCTTCCTGGCGTAGACCACACCTTATTTATTACATCCCACCACTCCTGCGCTCTTTCGTAACGATCATCGTGGCCCAGAGGTAGCTCAATTCCAAAGGCATCGAACTCGGTTTTATTCCAACCAGCAACAATGTTAATTCCAGCCCGACCATTTCCGATTTGATCAGCAGTTGCAAATTGTTTTGCGGCAACTAATGGGTGGGTGAAAGCGGTATGAACTGTTGAGAAAACATTTATATTTTTTGTAACCGCTAATAAGCCGGCCATCCAAGTTGTTGGGTCCAAGACATCATTGTGATAATTACTTTCACCGCCATATCCAATCCATCTTGCGACTGGAAGTAAAAAATCTAAGCCAACGTCATCAGCAATTTTTGCTGCGGCCACATTATCTGCCCAAGAACCACTCCAACGATCTGGCGCTTTAGTTACTGCCGAACCAGATGAACAATTGGCAGCAAAAAGCCCCAACTTAAAGTCGGGGCTTTTCAACATTGAGTTCACTTTTCTAGTGTATTACTTAGGAACGCGAACGCCCTTTTTCTCTAAGCGTGGCAATACTTCTTGTGCGAAGTATGGAAGTTCTTTTGCATAATCTAAGAATGCAATTGTCATTCCACCGAATCCTGCCTTTGCGAAGCCTTCGATTGCATCTGCAACTTCATCAGGTGTTCCGATTAGTGGACAAGATCCATGTCCTGCAGCAAAACGGCCGCGGAACATTTCAAGCATTTCTTTACTAAATGACATTGAGTGAAGACCTTGAAGCTCCATCAAATTATCGACGGCGTTCCAATCTGCATATTCATCTGCGTAGTAATGCAAGAATTCATCGGCTTCTTTACGAGTTGGCTTACATACAACGTGGCCAAGAGTGAATACGCCCATATCGCGCTTGTAATCATTCTTCGCTTGAGAAGTAACTTGCTTAACAACTTCAGCACCATCTTCTGGACCGCCAACAACGGTGAATGCAAAGTTTGCATTTCTAGCCGCGAATTCGCGGCCTTGTGGCGATGAACCAGCATTTAGAACCGGAAGGATTCCATCAATTGGCTTTGGCATACCTTCAACATGTTGCAGCTTAAAGAATTTACCTTCATGGTCGAACTTTCCTTCAGTTGTCCAAATCTTCTTAATGATCTCCCACCACTCTTGAGCAAGTGCGTAACGATCATTGTGGTCCTTAGGAAGATCCATTCCAAAGGTGTCATATTCTGGTTTGTTCCAACCAGCAACAATATTTATTCCAGCGCGACCGCCACCGATGTGGTCGACTGTTGCCATCTGCTTTGCAACAACTATTGGATGGTTAAAAGCAGTATGAATCGTTGCAAATACTGAAATTCGCTTTGTGTTAGCAAGTAGTCCTGCAGCCCAAGTAGTTGGGTCTAATACGCCCTCATGAAAGTTTGTTTCGCCGCCATAGCCAATCCATCTAGCGATAGGTAGCAAGAAATCGATACCAGCTTCATCAGCAATTTTTGCAAGACGTAAATTATCTTCCCAAGAACCTGACCATCTATCTGGGGCTTTAGTAACAGCAAGTCCGGATGAACAGTTTGGTGAGAAGAGTCCTAGTTTGAACCCCTTGCCATCTAGTAGTGCTTTTGCCATTTACATCCCTTTCATTAGGTTAAGTAGGTTAGTTTTTTAATTCGCCGATATTTCGAAGTGAACTATGGAGGAAAAGTAGTGGGGACTTGCCACTATTTTCAAGGCTTTGCACCTTGCCAATTATCAACATGTGGTCGTAGGTATCAAAAGTTTGAGTGGTAGCACATTCCATTCGCACGCTGGCCCCAGCCAAAATTGGATTTCCAAGTTTTGTAGTTTCAAATTCCAGTCCTTCGAATTTGTCGACGCCTTTTTTCGCAAAGCGGGCAACAAGATCCTTCTGATCTTCGGCCAAAAAATGCACATTGAAAGATTTCGCTGCTACCCAATGGCTATAAGAGCTCGAAGATTTATCAACTGACCAGAGAATTAACTTTTCTTCTAGTGAAATAGAGGCAAGGGAATTGCAAACAATTCCAATCGGTTTTGCCGAACCATCAACCGAAGTACCTGTAATGACACTTACTCCAGTTGCCCAGCTGGACATCGCTGATCGGAAATTGTCTTTCGTTATCTCGTCCTCAATTGCCATACCTTAGGGTAAATTCTAAAAACCCTAAGTCAAGAGCAAACTCAAGTTATCTTTGTGACTTGCGTCAATTACACGCAATACCCTAAACGCTGGCAAAGGCCTCTTTGAAACTTGCGAGCGCAACTTCGCTATCGCCACTAGCCCAGGCTTCCATTCCAATTACGCCCACATAATTCATTTCGCGTAGCGCTTTCGCGATCATCGGGTAATTGATTTCGCCAGTTCCTGGTTCTTTTCGCCCCGGAACATCAGCCACTTGAATCTCACCAATAATTGGAAGCGCCTCTTGCAAGAGTTCAATCAAATTTCCTTCACCAATTTGAGCATGATAAATATCAAAGTTCATCTTCAGGTTTGGTTTGTTCACGCTCTTTACCAACTTAATTACATCCTTAGCCAAACCAAATGGCGTATTTGGATGGTCAACCAGCAAATTCAGATTCTCTAATACAAATGTGACTCCGTTAGCAGCGCCCAGGTCTGCAATCTGATTCAAAGTAATTTCTGCTTGTTCCCACATTGCAGGTGTCACATCGAAACAGGGTTGCGCTGGTAAGCCTTTGTTATCCAAACCGGTTCCATGCAAATTTAATGATGGGTTCCCAAGGGCATGTGCGACAGGGATTGATAGTTCTGCGGTCTTTAAAAGTTCAGCAGCGCCTTCTTTATCTCCCAATCTTCCAGTTATATAACCAGTCATAGATGTGAACTTCGCACCCGTAGCCGCTAAAGCTGGAATATCTTTCTGCGTCCAATCCCAAATCTCGACCGCAAATCCAAGTGAGTGAATTTTTTTGACGCGTTCAATATGTGGCAGATCAAGGAAGACCATTTCGGAGCAAACTGCGAGTGTGAAGTTGGAGCTCATTTCGCTACCTCTGTTACATCTGTATTAAAGCGATGAATAAATTGAACTTGTGCGCTTGAAGGGATTCGAACCCCTAACCTTCTGATCCGTAGTCAGATGCTCTATCCGTTGAGCTACAAGCGCAGGCACGCGGGGGAAATACTACTCGTTGATTAAGGTTGACCCAAACGCAATAGATCAGGGACTGAAACTGCTTTAACGCGGGGCTTTCCGCGGGATTCTCCTGCGGCAACTTCGGCTTGATTAATTCGAACCCAATATGGCTGGTCAACTATTTTGTGACTATCGCTTAGAAGTTCTGCGATATCTCCGGATGCCTTTGCATCTTTCAAATCTAAAATTAACAATTTCACTACTTCTGCAGCATCACTTTTATTGGTTCCGATTACTCCAGATGGTCCACGTTTAGCCCATCCAACAACATAGATATTTGAATCCTTAACTCGGCCATCAATATTTGTAATTTTTCCAGCCGCGTAAACAACACCTGGAATAACAGTTGCTTCATACCCGATTGCCGTAACAACTAAGTCGCAAGGGATTGTCACATCTCCACTTGGTGTTGAGTAGACAATGGCTTCGACTTTGTCGCTACCAACTATTTCCTTGGGAGTGTGTGAAAAAAGGAATTCTAAAGAACGAGGATGCCCGTGCTTTGGTGTTTCGGCGATTAACTTCATGGCCTCTAAATTGCTTGCCAAATGCTTTTCGATTTCGCCTTTAGCTTCTGCATTCTTATGCGCAAGGGCAATTGCTTCCTCGTTTATGTAAACATCAGTGTGTTCTAACTTTGGCAGATCACGAAGTTCTGGCGCAGTGAATGCCGCAAATTCTGCACCTCGGCGACCAGAAATAAATACTTTTCGGATATTACTTCCATGCAAATCCTGATGTGCATGATCCGCAGTGTCGGTCTCATCGAGCTCTTTTGGATCAATGGCAAGAATTCGCCCGCAATCCATTGCGACATTCCCGGCACCAATTACTACGGCAACTTTTCCGGAGAGATCAACTTTAAAATCTGCATAATCAGGATGCCCGTTATACCAAGGAACAAATTGCGCTGCTGAAATTGAATTTGCTAAGTCCTCGCCAGGTATTCCAAGTTTCTTCCCGATTGCAGAACCAGTAGCCATAACTACTGCGTCATAATTATTAGTTAAGTCTTCAAGCGAAAGGTCTTTTCCAAGTTCCACATTTCCAAATAACCGGAAATTAGGTTCGGAAGCAATCTTTTCAAATACCTTTGAAACTGTCTTTATCTTTGGATGATCAGGCGCAACACCTGAGCGCACTAAACCCCAAGGAGTTGGTAAGCGTTCAATCATGTCGATTGAAAAAGTTAGATCTTCAGTTACCGAATTCTGCAGAGCTTGCGCTGCGAAATATCCTGATGGGCCAGCGCCGACGATTGCAATCTTGTAATGCGGCACTAAGACTCCTAACTTATAAAACTGGCGGAGACGAAGAGATTTGAACTCTTGAAGGGTTTAACCCCTTACCTCGTTAGCAGTGAGGCGCACTCGACCGGGCTATGCGACGTCTCCAAGTGGTGTGGAAAGTTTACAGTGTGAATTGGGCTATTGCTCACGCCAGTTTGATTATGTTTGAAGCCCGGTGAGCCGTTAATTCTATGAATCGAGCGTTGGCTTCATCAGAACCTCGGGACCACTTTTCGGCATTCTCTGGAGTTTTACCATAACGAATATGGCGCGCGATAAGCCTTTCGATTCTTACTTCATCAGCAATTTCTATAAACCAGGTGTGATCTAGAAGTGGGAATACACCTTGCCAATTGTGTTCTTCGGAAAATAAATAATTACCTTCTACAACTATTACCTTAACGCCGCTTTGGACGATTCCTTCATCTGCTTTTGATGCTTCTATCTCGCGATGAAAAATCGGAAATCTGAGTTCCGTCTCGGGGTTGTTCTTTACTTTTGAAATGAATGAAATAAAAGACTGGGTATCGAAAGTATCTGGTGCACCCTTGCGATCGCGACGATCAAGTGAGATTAATTCTTCGTTGCTTAAGTGATATCCATCCATTGGGATTACAGATACTTGGCTTGAATCAAATCGTTTCTCTATCTCTGATACAACTGTAGATTTTCCAGCGCCCGGTTTTCCAACAATCCCAATAATTGATCTTGGGTTCGGGCCTTGCAGAAGAGATTGAATCTGCTCGAAGAGAAGATTTATGCTCACGCGTTGAATATATCTAAAATCTGCGCTTCATAGAACTATTTTGCGCGAGCAGTTACGCTATTGCTATGAGTGAAGAGAAGGATGGCAGTCGCAAATACGACGCCGCTAATCCAAAGCCGTTAGCCGATTTTATGAAAACCGGTTGGGCGCCAACTCCGCTTGAAGGCATTGTTCCAAATCCCGCAATGAAGTTTTGTAAGGCCCGAATTGAAAAGTTATCAAAGAAATATCCTGGTAAGCGAATAGTTCTTCCAGCTGGTGGGTTAAAAGTTCGAAGCAACGATACGGATTACCGATTTCGCCCACACTCTGCATTCTCTTATTTCACTGGAATAACCGGCAGCGATGCAGTTCCAGATTCAGTTTTCATTCTTGAACCAAAAGGCGATGGTCACGAAGCCCTGCTATTTATTCATCCTCGTTCATCGCGAGATTCCGAAGAGTTTTATCGTGATGCAAAGTATGGCGAGTTCTGGGTTGGACGTCGGATGACGCTAGAAGAAACCGAGTTCAAATATGGCATTGCAGTGCGAAAAATAGAAGACCTCGCAAAATTCTTGGGTGTTGAAAAGCCAGTGGTTTATGTTCGTGGTGAAAATAAAGTTGTAGATAAGCAACTATCAAAAGATAAAGAGGGTCAGGCTGAATTATTGACCTATCTATCTGAAATTAGATTAATCAAAGATTCATTTGAGATTGCTGAAATGCAGAAAGCAGTCGATGCTACCAATCGTGGCTTTGCTGACATGGTTCGAGTTTTTGGTGCAGCAAGTTCCACAAGTCGCGGCGAACGAATTATCGAAGCTGCATTCTTTGGCCGAGCTCGTCTTGAAGGAAATGATTTGGGTTATGAAACGATTGCCGCATCTGGATCACATGCCTGCATCTTGCATTGGATTAGAAATGATGGCGATGTAAAGAGCGGTGATTTAATTCTTATTGATGCTGGTGTTGAAGTTGATTCACTTTACACAGCAGATATAACTCGAACTTTGCCAATCAATGGAAAGTTTTCACCAGCCCAGCGCAAGATTTATATGTTGGTTTACGAAGCACAGAAGGCAGGATTCGCTGCGGTAAAACCAGGCGCAAAATTTAAAGATATAACTGCTGCATCGCATGCGGTTCTTGCAAAAGGATTAGAAGGGATGGGAGTCCTTCCTATTTCTGCCGAAGAATCTTTAAAGCCAGATGTTGGTCTGCATCGACGTTGGACCGTGCACGGAGTAAGTCACATGCTTGGTATTGATGTTCATGATTGCAATGATGCACGAAGAGAACAGTATGCAGATGGAGTTTTAGAGGCAGGAATGATTCTTACTGTTGAACCTGGTTTATACATCCATCCGGATGATGAACTCTTCCCGGCCGAATATCGTGGCATCGGAGTGCGCATCGAAGATGATGTTCTTGTCACTGAAACTGGCTGTCGCGTTCTATCTAATAAATTGCCGAGCCATCCGGATGAAGTTGAAGTCTGGATTTCTAACTTAAGTAAATCTAACTAACTATTTGCACACCTGCCCATGCGGCAAGCAGCCCAAAAACAAGTGACGCGCTAACGTTTATCAACGCATCTTTATAGCGGCGCAATTCGTAGGCCAGATAAAGATCTAACATAAAAGTTGACCAAGTTGTGAAGGCACCAGCAAAGCCAATTGCAAGTAAATCTCTCCAACTTTCAGTTGATTTGAAGGTTAGGCCAATTAGAAAAGACCCCAGTATATTTACGGCAAATGTTCCATAAGGTTTTGTTGTAAACCTTCTTAAGTATTGATCAATTGCATATCGGGCGGGTGCACCGATTGCGGCGCCAATAATTATCAATAACGTATTCATTTGCGCACCGGAATAATTTTTCGGGCAATTGGTAGGACTATTACAACTATTAACAAACTTAGAATTACGTTAGTGGCTAGATAAAAAAGGCCACCTACTGCTGGCTCAATCGAATGAATGGTTACAGCCGAGAAAGTTGTCATTCCCGCACAGAAACCTGGAAGTAAAATTAACCTTAGTCGAGTAATTCCACGACGTTCCATCAATACAAGTAACGCTGAGGCCAGAGCAACACCAATTAAATTTGCAACTAGAGTTCCTGGTCTATCTTCGGGAATCAGTATTCCGATTCCGTAGCGAACCAAAGTTCCTGCTACTCCGCCAAATGCGACGAGCAGCAATGGAATCATGTATTAAACAATACCCTCGCGTTTGCGAATCTTTGACCCTAACCAGCGAACTGGGTCATATTTAACATCCACTACACGCTCTTTCATTGGAATGATTGCGTTGTCGGTGATGCGAATATGTTCTGGGCAAACTTCGGTGCAGCACTTGGTGATGTTACACATTCCAAGGCCATGCTCTTCTTGCGCCTTCTGCTTGCGATTCTTCAACATATCAAGTGGATGCATATCTAATTCGGCGATACGAATAAAGAAACGTGGTCCTGCGAATGATTTCTTATTCTCTTCGTGATCGCGAACAACGTGACATACGTCTTGGCATAAGAAACATTCAATACATTTACGGAATTCTTGGCTGCGCTCAACATCGATTTGTTCCATTCGGGCTTCGCCAGGTGCAAGATTCTTTGGATGCTCGTATGACGGAATTTCCATTGCTTTGCGGTAATTAAATGAAACATCAGTAACTAAATCTTTAATAACTGGGAAGGCACGGAGTGGTGTGATTGTGATTTCTTCACCTTCAGGGAATGAGGAAACTTGGGTCATGCAGGCAAGACGTGGCTTACCGTTAATTTCCATTGAACAAGATCCACATTTACCAGCTTTGCAATTCCAACGAACAGCTAGGTCGCCCATCTGTGTTGCTTGAACACGATGGATTAAATCTAGAACTACTTCGCCTTCATTTGCTTCAACTTCAACGTTTTTAAGTCCACCATCTGTTGCGTCGCCGCGCCAGATCCGAAGATTAAGTTTGCGGGCCATTAGTTGGAACCACCTTTCGCAATTTCTTCTGGTGTCATATATTTTTCAAGTTCGTGAATATCGAATAAATCAAATAGCTCTTTAGGTATTGGCGGCAATGGTTGTGCTTTTACATTTACATCTTTACCGTCAAAACTTGAGATGTGATTTACCTGGCGCCACTTTGAGTTCATGCCTGGGAAATCATCACGCGTGTGTCCGCCACGAGATTCTTCGCGAAGTAGCGCAGATTTAGCTGTGCTCTCGGCAACTAACAACATATTGTCTAAGTCGAAAGCCAAGTGGAAACCTGGGTTGAACTGACGAGTACCAGCTACTGCAACATTTGCACTGCGAGCGCGAATTGCTGCAATCTTTTCAATAGCTTCTTCAACTTCTTTTCCGGTACGGATAATGCCAACAAGATTGTGAGTTACTTCTTGCAGTTCTGCGTGAAGTGAGTATGAATTCTCGCCACCAGCACGACTAAATGGTGCTTCGATTCTGGCTGCTGCATCGGCGATAGCTTTTTCAGAGACTGTTGCAGTTGGATTCTTCTTCGCATATTCGACTGCGCCCATTCCTGCGCGACGACCGAATACCAATAAATCTGAAAGAGAATTTCCACCTAATCGGTTTGATCCATGCATTCCACCAGCAACTTCACCAGCGGCAAATAGCCCTGGAACTCCAACTGCTGCTGCAGTATCTGCTTCTACCTCTACGCCACCCATTACATAGTGACAAGTAGGACCAACTTCCATAGCTTCCTTAGTGATATCTACACCAGCAAGTTCATAGAACTGGTGCCACATTGATGGCAGACGCTTTTTAATTACATCGGCTGGAATTCGCTTTGAAACATCTAGGTATACGCCACCGTGTTCGGTTCCGCGTCCTGCTTTAACTTCAGCGTTAATTGCACGAGAAACTTCATCGCGAGGAAGAAGTTCTGGTGGACGACGATTGTTATCTTGATCTAAATACCAACGATCTGCTTCTGCATCGTTATCTGCATATTTATCTTTGAAAACTTCAGGAATATATTTGAACATAAAACGTTCGTTAAGTGAGTTGGTAAGAATTCCACCTTCACCGCGAACTGATTCAGTAACAAGAATTCCGCGAACTGATGGCGGCCAGACCATTCCAGTTGGGTGGAATTGTAAAAATTCCATATCAACTAGATTTGCGCCAGCTTTAAGGGCGAGGGCGTGGCCATCGCCAGTGCCTTCCCAAGAGTTTGAAGTGATCTTGAATGTCTTACCAACGCCGCCAGTAGCAACGATTACGGTCGGAGCTTCAAATAAAACTTCATTGCCATTCTCGCGCCAGTAGCCATATGCGCCAGCAATCTTGCCGTTCTCTTTCAAAATCTCGGTAATTGTTAGTTCAGCAAATACTTTGATGTGGCTTTCAGCATTGCCACTCTCTTTAGCATCTTGTTGTTGCAGTGCAACAATGCGTTGTTGCATCGTGCGAATTAATTCAAGGCCGGTGCGATCGCCGACGTGCGCAAGACGAGGATATTCATGGCCACCAAAGTTACGTTGGCTAATCTTTCCTTCTTTAGTGCGATCAAAGAGTGCGCCCCATACTTCAAGTTCCCAGATGCGATCTGGTGATTCTTTGGCATGTAGTTCGGCCATTCGATAGTGATTTAAAAACTTTCCACCGCGCATTGTGTCGCGGAAGTGAACCTGCCAATTATCTTTTTCGTTCACGTTTCCCATTGATGCTGCTGCGCCACCTTCGGCCATAACAGTGTGAGCCTTGCCAAATAATGATTTGCAAACAATTGCTACGCGAAGTCCAGCTGCGCGTGCTTCAACTGCAGCGCGAAGTCCAGCACCACCAGCACCGATTACAACTACGTCGTACTTAAGTTTCTCAAGGGGTGTCATGATTTTCTCTCTTTAGAATAAGTAGAAGTTGGTCCAGGCGCCAGATGCAACTTGGCGGACATAGATATCGGCGAATGCAACTCCAAAAAGTGAGATCCAGGCAAATGTTGGGTGCTTATGATTTAGTGCAGAAATCCAAGTCCAAGTCTTATAACGAATTGGGTGCTTAGAGAAATGTTTCAATCGACCACCAATAGTGTGGCGACAGGTGTGGCATGAGAGTGAATACAACCAGAGCGTCGTAGCGCTAAAGAGCAGAACCAAAGTTCCAATACTCATATGGCCCCACTCTTTTTCTTCGTTCCTGAAAGCAATAACTGCGTCGTAGGTCAGAAGAACGTTGAAAACTAATCCAGCGTAAAAGAACCAGCGGTGTGAATTCTGCAAAATTAAAGGTGCCCGAGTTTCACCTGTGTATTTTGCGTGTGGTTCTGCAACTGCACATGCAGGAGGTGACATCCAAAATGCCCGGTAATAAGACTTGCGGTAGTAATAACAAGTCATGCGGAAACCAAGTGGGAAAATCAAAATAAATAGTGCTGGTGAAATTCCGATTCCAAAATATTCATTATTAAATGGTTGTCCAAGAGGCGAACTTCCCTCAATACATGCTGTTGAAAGACAAGGCGAATAAAGCGGCGAAACTAAAGGTTCTGCAAAATAATATTTGTTTTCAAATGCGCGAAACGTTGCATAAATGATGAAGCTAAAAAGAACCGAAAATGTAATCAATGGTTGTAACCACCATCGATCAGTTCGAAGAGTGCGCTCTTTTATCTTTGCTCGTGATGCTGAAAATACGCCGGTAGCCATGGGGTAATTTTGCTAGGCATCTTTAATTCACGCTAGATGTAGCAGCCTCTGTGAGTTATGAATTCCCCCACACGAGAATTGGTCTATATATTCAAGAAATCTGGCGGAGGGCGTGGGATTTGAACCCACGAAACTTTCGTTTGCCGGTTTTCAAGACCGGTGCACTCGGCCGCTATGCGAGCCCTCCGTGGGCAAACTTACCCTCTAACTAGTTAAGCGGGCAATTCCAGAAGTTGTTCAATGACGATTGCCACACCATCGTGGTGGTGGGCTTCAGCTACAAATTTTGCATACTTCCAGCCATCGGGATGGCCATCAGACATTGCCCAAGAACGATCGGCCCATTGCAGCATTGAGAAATCATTTGGGTTATCGCCAAAGCTCACGCAATCTTCACTTGTTAATCCTGCGCGTTCGGCCATCTTTGCAAGAGTTTGTCCTTTGCTTACGCCAACTGCAGAAATTTCGATTAGTGATTCGCTGGAATTAGAGTGAGTTATATTCGCAATTCCATCTAATTCGCGTGTGGCAATTTCTAACATTTGATCTGATGTGAACTCGTTCTTGGCACATCGACCAAGCATCTTGAAAGCTGGCTGATCAATCTTTTCTACAATATCTTCGACCCCGACATTATCTAAACCAATATCCCACTTAGTTGTGTATTTGATTTCGCGGTGAAACTCATCATCGTATTCAACGGCAAAATAAATTCCTGGTAAATGTTTCCGTAATCGCTTAACAACTTCTAATTGATTCTCCTTGGGCATTAACCACTGTTCTAAAACTTTACTGTTCATCAAGTCATACAAGATTGCGCCGTTTGCACATATTGCATTTCCGAATCCAAATGCATCGCGAATTTCATTCATCCAGCGGGGTGGTCTTCCAGTTATATAAAAGATTTCAATGCCAAGTTCGTGTGCTTTTTTGAAAGCAGCGATCGTGCGATCTGAAATTTGGCCAAGGTGCGGAACTATCGTTCCATCTAAATCAGTTGCAATTAACTTTGGGCGCTTACCTGGGATCATAAAGAAGGCACCAAAGTATCTACGCCCAGGAACGGGCGAAGCGCCTTTGGAACATTTACTGATCCATCCTGGTTTTGGTGATTTTCTAAAATTGCGACGATCATTCTTGGAACTGCAACGAGAGTGCCATTAAGTGTTGCTACGGGCTTAGTTCCAGACTCATCGCGATATCTAATATTTAATCTGCGCGCTTGAAATTCTGTGCAATTAGAGGTGCTTGTTACTTCACGATACGCATTCTGAGTTGGGATCCAAGCTTCACAATCAAATTTACGGATTGCACTTGAACCTAAATCGCCAGATGCAACATCGATAACCCTAAATGGAACTTCCATCGCTTTGAGAAAATCTTTCTCCCATTCAAGAAGGCGTAAGTGTTCTGCTTTTGCTTCTTCAGGTTTAATAAATGAGAACATTTCAACTTTATCGAATTGGTGAACTCGAATAATTCCGCGGGTGTCTTTGCCATAACTGCCTGCTTCACGTCGAAAGCAAGATGAATAACCGGCATATCTGATTGGTAAATTCTCTAAAATTTCATCCATGTGATAAGCGGCAAGTGGAACTTCACTAGTTCCAACTAAATAAACATCATCTTCTTCTAAGTGATAAACATTCTCTGCTGCTTGGCCTAGGAAACCAGTACCTTCCATGGCCGCCGGATTTACCAATACAGGTGGAATAACTGGAATGAAACCGGCTTTTACCGCCGATGAAATTGCAAAGTTAACAAGTGCAAATTCCAGCATGGCACCAGGACCAGTTAAATAATAGGAACGTGAACCTGCAACTTTTGCGCCACGTTCAGTATCAATTGCCTTAAGCAACTTTCCTAATTCAACGTGGTCTTTTGCTTCAAATCCCTCGCTCTTGAAATCTCGGGGTTTGCCAATCTCTTCAATTACTTTGAAATCTTCTTCGCCACCAACAGGTGCTTCTAAATCAATTAGGTTCGAAATCTTTAATAAGTATTCCCGGGCTTTGGCTTCAAGCTCGCCGCGTTTAGCGTCGGCGACTTTTACTTTATTTGCTAGCTCTTTTGCATTTTCCAAAAGGGCTGTCTTATCATCGCCTTTAGCTGCACCAACTGATTTGGATAGGGCATTTTGTTCTGCTCGAATAGTTTCAAATTCACTTAGTGCGGTTCTGCTAAGCGCATCCGCTGCTAATAGTTGATCCACCACTGCAACGTCTTCGCCACGAACTTTTTGCGAATGGCGAATTGCATCGGGATTTTCCCGCAGTGTTTTTAAATCAATCACGTGAGCAAGCCTATCTAGTTACTTTTACCAACACGTGGATATGAGCCAAGGAAACGAATGTCCTCGCAAATTTTGCGCACACCATCAATGGCCGCTGCCACTTTAGGGTCTGCAATATGACCTTCTGCATCAATAATGAAATGGTAATCACCAAGTTCGCGACCGGTTGGACGTGATTGAATAAAAGTTAAGTTGACATCATTTTTTGCAAATTCTGTGAGAATTTCTAAGAGCGCACCAGCATGATCTGTGCCAATAAAGGCAACAAGTGAAGTGCGATCATTTCCGGTTGGTTCCGGTGTCGCACCTGGTTTTTGAGCTACAACAAATCGAGTGACTGCGCCAGAGTTATCACCGATATCGCTATCCAAGGTTTTAAGGCCGTAAGTTGTTGCTGCAATTTTAGATGCTATTGCGGCATCGTAATTTCCATCTTTTAACCCCTTAGCTGCTGTTGCAGTTGAGGACATTTCGATAATTTCAGCTTGTGGGTAATTCTTAGCAACATACGAGCGGCATTGCGATTCAGCATGAGGATGCGTTGCAATTTTTGTAATTGGCTTTCCAATATTTTCCGGCAAAATCATTAAGGAAAAGGAGACTGGAATAGTTGTTTCGGCAGTAACAACAAGTGGAGTTCCGAGTGCTAATTCATCAAGCGTTCTAGAAACAACACCTTCGACCGAATTTTCAATTGGAACTAAGACTTTTTCCGCTGCGCCACTGCGAACCGCATCAAGTGCAGCAGTTACGTTTGAATAAGGAACTAGAACATCGGATTCGTTTGCGATTTGCCGAAGCGCTGCCTCAGTAAAAGTCCCGGCCGGACCAAGATAGGCATATGTTGTTGACTTCACTGGTTAAGAGTAACCGAGGCTGCGTAGTGCTCGTTAACGATTATTCTTAAAGAACTCGCTTAATAGTGCGGCACATTCGCTTTCATTAACTCCAGAAATAACTTCTACCTGATGTAACGCCCTTGGATCACGTAGAACATCCCAAACCGAGCCAACTGCGCCAGCTTTTTCATCCCATGCACCAAATACCAAAGTCTTGATACGTGCTTGCGCAATTGCACCAGCACACATTGCACAAGGTTCAAGTGTTACAACAATTGTGTGTCCCTCTAAGCGCCAAGAATTATTTGCAATTGCAGCTTGGCGAAGTGCAATTATTTCGGCATGCGCGCTTGGATCTTTATCAATTTCGCGACGGTTGTAACCAGTTCCGACTTGTTCGCCTTGGGCATTTAATACAAGTGCACCGACAGGAACGTCGCCAGCAGCGAGCGCAGATTTAGCAATTTCAACTGCGTTTTTCATTTCTTGCTCAAAAGAATTAAAGGCTAAAGACAATGGTTAATGGCTCTCATAGAGCTCGGCGAATTGATTCCCAAAGCCAAGTTTTGACGCAATTGCATCTAATTGTTCGTCAGGAAAGAGTTCTGGATCATCACATAGCGCTTCGAGTTCCATTGCACTCATTCCAAGATCGGAAAGTAAATCAACATCTCCGCCAGGTTGTGAATCGTCATCTTCTTCTGGGAATGGCAGATCTAACATTTCAAGTAAATCTGCTGCAAGATCTGATTCGAGCGCATAAGTAACATCGCTAATCATCATCTGCATTTGAGAACCTAGCGCTCTGGCTATAACAAAAAAATCTTCTTCGATTGCAATCAATGCGATTGCGCCACCGTTAGTTGCCTGCGAATTAAGTTGATCCATGATTGAACCAAGATCTCTGGCGTGAGTTAGTTCGGACACATTCCAACGACCATCTTCGTGCCACGCAATAATTCCAAAATCTTCAGCCACTTCGCTCACCCCCGGTCCCATTGATGCAGGCTTCATACTGACACTAAAGCGGGCAAGCGACAAGCCCCAATAGCGCGAGTAAGGTATGAGTCGTGAAGATTCATGTAGCGAACCATCCATTGCTTGCACATAAATTGACTGTGCTTCGGGATGAGAAAACAAACTCTCCTACTTTTCGCCAATTAACTGAGGAAATTGTTACCTTATTGGCATACGAAGCGACTCGAGAAGTTCGTACTACTCCGGTAAAAGTTAAGACTCCCGTTGCAATGGCTGACGGTGTAGAACTTACAAAACCAAAACCTGTTGTGGTTCCAATTCTGCGCGCAGGCCTTGGGATGCTTGAAGGAATGGTTCGGTTAATGCCAACTGCTGAAGTCGGATTTCTTGGAATGATTCGTGATCACGAAACCTTGCAACCATCTACTTACGCAAATCGCTTGCCCGATGATTTGACTGGACGTCAGTGCTACATCCTCGATCCAATGCTTGCGACCGGCGGAACTCTAATTGCTGCAATAAATTATCTACTTGAACGTGGTGCTACAGATATAACGGCAATAACAATATTGGCGGCACCTGAAGGAATTGCACTGCTTGAAAAAGAATTTGCTGGAAAGAACCTGCCAATCACAATTGTTACTGGCGCTCTTGATGAAAAATTAAATGAAAAAGGTTATATCGTTCCTGGTTTAGGCGACGCCGGCGATCGCTTATACGGGGTTGTGTAACTAATGGCATCAACTAGTCCTGGTTACGGAATAACTATTCGTGTTGAAGGTCCACCGTCTGCGCAACCTGTTGCTGAAGTTACAACTGCGATTACCGCAGCTGGCGCTGCAATTACCGCGCTAGATGTTGTTGAATCTTTCTTAGACCACGTTGTAATCGATGTAACTTGTGATGCAATTGATGCCGAGCATGCTGAAGCAATTACTGCATCTATTGCAAGCCATCCAGAACTTACAGTCCGCAAAGTTAGTGATCGCACATTCTTATTGCACCTTGGTGGCAAGATTGAAATTCAATCGAAAGTTCCACTAAAAACTCGTGATGATTTATCTCGTGCCTATACCCCTGGCGTTGCACGTATTTCACAAGCTATCGCTGCAGATAAATCAGATGCTCGTCGCCTTACTATTAAGCGAAATACTGTTGCTGTTGTTACAGATGGTTCAGCCGTACTGGGTCTTGGAAATATTGGACCTGAAGCAGCGCTTCCAGTTATGGAAGGTAAAGCCGCACTCTTTAAGCGCTTTGCAGATGTTGATGCTTGGCCAGTCTGTCTAGATACCCAAGATGTAGATGAGATTGTTCGAACCGTGCAAATTATTGCGCCGGTTTATGGCGGAATTAACTTAGAAGATATTTCGGCCCCACGTTGTTTTGAAATTGAACGACGCCTGCGCGATCTTTTAGATATTCCAGTTTTCCATGATGATCAACATGGAACCGCAATTGTGGTGCTTGCAGCACTAACTAATGCTCTTAAGTTTGTGAAGAAAGATTTAGCAAAGACAAAAATAGTCATGAGTGGCGCCGGTGCAGCTGGAACTGCAATAGCAAGATTATTAGTTGCAAGCGGTGCTAAAAACATTATTGGTTTCGATAAAGATGGCTTAGTTTCTGAGCATAAAGCGGGCGACGAAGAGATGCGCACCTGGTTTGTTGATAATTGTGCACCAGGAAGCTTCAACGGAAATATCTCTGAAGCAATGGTAGGAGCAGATATCTTTATTGGTGTTAGCGCCCCAGATGTTTTAAAGGAAGCAGATATCGTTGCAATGGCGCCAGGGGCAATTGTCTTTGCTCTCGCGAATCCAGATCCCGAGATTGATCCAACTATTGCTCGTAAATATGCAGCTGTTGTCGCCACCGGAAGAAGTGATCAGCCAAACCAAATTAATAACGTCTTGGCATTTCCTGGAATCTTCCGAGGTTTGCTTGACGGACGAATCACAAAAATTACCGATGCCATGCTTGTTGCTGCTGCAGATGCAATTTCTTCATGCGTAAGTTCGGATCAATTAAATGCGAACTTTATTGTGCCAAGTGTTTTCGACACCCAAGTTGTAACCAAGGTTGCTGAAGCAATAAAACTTATGGGTCGCAGTAGTTCTTAACTATTCGTTAGCTTTTAAGTGAAGTAATTCAATTACAGCGATGGCACTGTCATAACCTTTATCTTCTTTGCTACCTTCGCGGCCACAACGCGCAATCGCCTGATCTAAATCGTTACACATCAATACTCCAAAACCAATTGGCTTTCCGTATTTTAAAGAGACGTCAAGAACGCCCTGAGTTACACCTTGGCAGACATAATCAAAGTGTGGAGTCTCACCTTTTAATACCAGTCCCACAGCAACCACTGCATCAAAGCCCGCTTCAAATGCAAATTGCGCAGCCAGCGGAATCTCAAATGAACCTGGAACGTATTGAACTTTTACCGTAGCAACTGAAGCTTTTTCGAGTGCGCGTTGTGCACCTGCAACTAGGTCATTGCAAATATCTAGGTGCCAAGATGAAGAAATAATCATCACCTTTGCTGAAGGAAGTTTTCTAATCTTAATTTGTGGCACAGATCCAGTCATTTATTTTGCTCCTCGTGTGTGGCCAAGTTTTTCTTCCTTGGTTGCCAGATACTTTTCATTGAATTTGTTACTAAGAATTGCTATTGATTGTTGCGAGACATTGATACCAACACTTTTAAGTGCACTTACTTTTTTGGGGTTATTCGTCAGAAGAGTAATGTCTCGCAGACCTAATGCGTGAACGATTGCAATTGAATCACTCCAGCTTCGTGCATCAATCTCGTGTCCTAAGTGCAAGTTGGCATCGATAGTATCCATGCCTTGATCTTGAAGTTGATAGGCCTTAATTTTCTCAGAAAGCCCGATGCCACGACCTTCGTGATCACGTAAATAGATTATGTAGCCGTGTCCATGCTTAACGATGAGATTAATTGATTCTTCTAACTGTTCGCCACAATCGCATCTTTGGGAATGTAGAACATCGCCAGTAAAACACTCACTATGAATCCGAACTAAAGGAACTTTACCGGCGCTACCAAATGCCATCACTGCATGTTCACGTTGGTGTAGCCCAGGGAATGTAGCAATTTTCCAGATATCTGAGCGTAGTGGTAGTTGGGCCCAAGAAAATTCGAATTGTGAAGTTGATTGAATGGATGTAACTGGGTTATTGGTTACATATGTTTTCAACTCGGCAACAGAGATAACCGGTATTGAATGTTCAGAAGCAAACTTTGTAAGTGATTCGCCACGTGCCATTGAGCCATCGTCATTAACAATTTCAGACAACAAACACAACGGCTGGGCACCAACAATTTGAGAAAGTGCAACGCCGGCTTCGGTGTGACCACCGCGTGCTTGTAAACCAAGATTGTCTGCGACAAGTGGAAATACGTGGCCCGGGCGTATGAAATCTGATGCTTGCACTGAAGTATCTGTCAATGCTCGAACCGTATTTGTGCGCTCCTGTGCGCTTACTCCTGTTGTTAACCCTGGTTTGTAGTCAACGCTTACCGTGAATGCTGTTTTCTTTGAATCTTGATTTACTTCCACCATTAACGGCAGATTTAGTGCGCGAGCACGTTCCTGTGTCATTGCAACACACAGAATTCCAGTGGTATGGCGAACCATGAATGCAACTTTTTCGGTAGTAGCTTTTTCAGCAAGCAACATCAAATCGCCCTCATTTTCGCGATTGGCATCATCAGTAACAATTATCAGATCGCCGTTTTTATATGCATCAAGTGCTGCTTGGAAATTACTCATTAGTTGTTTCCTTTAGCCAGCAGGCGCTCTACATATTTTGCTAGAACATCAACTTCAATATTGATTAAGTCCCCTGGTTTCTTTGTTGACAAGTTAGTTCGTTCCAAAGTTTCTGGAATCAACCAGACTGTTAATTGATTGTTTGCATCAGATATTTCACCGACTGTTAAGGAGACGCCATCTAGACAGATGGAGCCTTGATTAACGATGTATTTAATTAGATGTTCTGGAACTTTGATATCGAATTGTGCCCATTTTTCACCAGGGGTTAAGCCAACAACGGTTGCGACACCATCGACATGACCTTGGACCATGTGTCCACCCATGCGAGCATTTAATTGCGCAGCGAGTTCTAAATTCACCGGACTGCCAACTTTTATTTCTGTCAAAGAAGTTAATGACAATGTTTGAACCATGACGTCAGCAGTGAAACCCGTGCTGGAAAGCGAAGTTGCGGTTAAACAGACACCGTTTACTGCAACAGAGTCACCTAGTTTTATCTCGCTAATTAGCGCTGGTGAATCAATACTGAAAACCGCCGATGTTTCACCTCTGGTGATTGCGGTGACTTCTCCTAATTCTGCGATTAATCCCGTAAACATCATTCACCATTCCTAATACGATAGATAGATTTAACATCGCCATCTAAAACCTGGGTGCTGATGTGATCCATTCGCAATTGATTTTCAATTGTAGATTCTTGGCCGAAGTTAAAGAATGACTTGCCAGATCCCAGTAGAGATGGCGCTTGATACATAACTAATTCATCCATTAAACAGTGATCTAACATGGCACTTGCTAGCGTTGGACCGGCTTCCACAAATACCTGATTAACACCTAATTCATTAAGTTTTTTTACTAACAGATCCAAATTCCTAGATTTAACAACTTCTGTTTGGGCAGCATCATCAAAAACTAAAGAATCTGATGGCAACTCTTGTTCGCCACAAATAATACGAATTGGGTTGCGTGAATAACCTGAAAATTCACCACGTGGAATTAAATGTGGGTTGTCGGTAATGACCGTGTTGGTTCCAACCAAAATTGCATCAGATTGACGACGCAGCGTTTGAACATCTGCTCGTGATGTCGTATTACTAATCCATTTTGATGTCCCATCAGTTGCTGCAACTTTTCCATCAAGGGTGGCTGCGACCTTCCAAGTAAAGAATGGCCGATTCTTCTTGATCTTCATTAGCCAGGCACGATTTGAAAGCGCTGCTTCCTCTTTAAGAACTCCTTCAACAACCGTGATACCCGCCGCACGCAATTTAGCTGCGCCACCTGAAGCAATGGAATTTGGATCACTAACTGCAAAAACAACAGTCGAAATTCCGGAATCAATAATTGCTTGGGTGCATGGGTCAGTTTTCCCGATGTGATTGCAGGGTTCCAGAGTTACAACAATGGTTGCGCCTTGCGTCTGATTGCCGGCAGCTTTTATTGCAACAACTTCAGCATGATCATCGCTTTGCATGCGATCATGAAAACCTTCTGCAATTATTTTTCCGGTCGAATCAATAATTACAGCACCAACAATTGGGTTTGGTGCAGTCTTACCTAAACCTTTTTCGGACAGGGCAATGGCACGTTGCATCGCAACTGTGTATTCCATATGAACCCCCACTCAAATTTCGAGTCGCCGGGGTGGTTGCAAGAAAGCAGAAAGAAGGTAGGCAAAAACCTACCTCTTGTTGGTTTCCTATCATCCGGACTTTAACCGTCGGTCTCAGAATTTCACTGAGTCAACCGATACCTGGCGGGCATCGGGTCGCGGACTATAACCGCCGGTTCGAAATTACATCGACCCCGG
>CANLEG010000010.1 GCA_947489605.1 Actinomycetota bacterium | reverse complement strand
TTCTGTGCAGAAATGCGTGCGAACTTTAGATATTGATGAAGTTGGTAAGACAACTCGACATGCTTCATTTTTTCAAATGTGCGGAAATTTTTCTTTCGGTGATTACTTCAAAGAGGGAGCAATTGCTCTTGCTTGGGAACTGCTGACTAAACCAATTGCAGATGGCGGGTATGGTTTTCCGGAAGAGAAACTTTGGGTAACGGTTTTCCAGAATGACGATGAGGCTGCCGATATTTGGCATAAAAAAATAGGCGTTCCAAAAGAGCGGATACAACGTCGCGGAATGGAAGATAACTTTTGGTCTATGGGCGTTCCTGGGCCATGTGGACCTTGTTCTGAAATTTATTATGATCGCGGACCGGAATACGGTCGAGATGGTGGACCGGTTGCAGATGAAGATCGATATTTAGAAGTATGGAATTTAGTTTTCATGCAGAATATGCGTGGACCAGGTTCAGGTAAAGAAGATTTCCCAATCCTTGGTGAACTTCCCGCGAAGAGCATTGACACTGGTTTAGGCCTAGAACGTATGGCCGCTCTGCTTCAAGGTGTTGAAAATATTTACGAAATTGATACCACTATGCAAATTTTGAATAAGGCGTCTGAGTTAACTGGAGTTAAGTACGGAGCAAACGAGAAGAGCGATGTGGCGCTGCGAGTTATTGCTGATCACGCTCGAACCACCATGATGTTAATCGGAGATGGCGTGCTTCCGGGCAATGAAGGTCGTGGTTATGTTTTGCGACGAATGATGCGTAGAACAATACGAAATATGCGAATTCTTGGTGCCGGCGATCCAACATCTCGTGAACTTGTAGGCGCTGCCATCGGTGCAATGGGTGCGCAATATCCGGAATTAATTGAGAATCAAGATCGGATTACCGCTGTTACGGTTAACGAAGAAGAATCATTCCTAACAACTCTTAAGAGTGGAACGCAAATATTTGATGTTGCTGCTGACACAGTCAAGAAGAGTAAATCGGGGAAGTTGGATGGCGATACTGTTTTCAAACTTCATGACACCTATGGATTCCCGTTTGATTTAACTCTCGAAATGGCTTCAGAAAAAGGTTTATCTGTTGATGAAGAGGGCTTCCGTAAGCTAATGAAAGAACAGAAAGATCGCGCTAAAGCAGACGCTAGATCTAAGAAAACTGGTCACACCGATGTCAGCGAGTATCGAAAAGTATTTGATGCTAGTGGAGCAACAAAGTTTACGGGTTATTCCGAAATGAGTAGCGAAGCAAAAATTTCTGCGATTATGGTTGATGGTAAATCTGTAAATGAAGCAGATCTGAATAGCGATGTCGAAATTATTTTAGATCGCACGCCTTTCTATGCTGAAGGAGGCGGACAGCTTCCCGATGGTGGTCTCATTACGCTTTCCAATGGCGCAGTTATTGAAATCGACGATGTTCAAACTCCAGTCCCTGGACTTTTTATTCACCGAGGACAAGTAGTTTCTGGTTCGGTTGATTTAAAGAGCAGTGCGCTAGCAACTATTGATATTGAACGAAGATTGGCAATCTCAAGAGCGCATACTGCAACTCACATGGTTCACAAAGCGTTTCGAGAAATTTTGGGAGAGACTGCAACACAAGCTGGCTCCGAGAATTCACCGGGTCGTTTTAGATTCGACTTTCCGGCAACTGGTGCGGTTCCACAAGGTGTATTAGAAGAAGTAGAAGGCCGCGTTAATAATTTACTACTTGATAATTTAAGTGTTACCGCAAAAGTCATGACGCAACCCGAGGCTAAGGCAATGGGCGCGATGGCACTTTTCGGTGAGAAATATGGCGACCAAGTTCGCGTAGTAAGCGTTGGTGATTGGGCACACGAGCTTTGCGGTGGAACACATGTGAAATCATCTGGCGAATTAGGCGTCGTGAAATTACTTTCCGAAAGTTCAATTGGTGCTGGTGTCCGTCGTGTCGAAGCACTCGTTGGCAGAGATGCTTATGGATTCCTTGCACGTGAACATATCTTGTTAAATTCTTTGACTCAAATAATTAAGGGCGCTCGAGTTGAAGAGCTGCCATCAAGAATTTCAGATTTAGTTGAGAAGCTGAAAGGTGTTGAGAAAGAGCTAGCTACATTTAAGACAGCGCAGATTCTTGCCACAGCAACGAACCTTCTTAAATCAACGGTGAAAATATCTGGCTTTGAAGTTTTGAGTGCGGAGTTAGAAGCAGATATTTCAGGTGATGATCTGCGCACAATCTCACTTGATTTACGCAATCGTTTATCCGACGGAATCGTTCTTCTTGCATCGAAAGGTTCAGAGCGTTCAACTCTCGTAGTGGCAGTCTCGCCAAACGCTATTAAGGCTGGCATCAAAGCTGGAGCCCTTGTTAAATTAGGTTCAGAGATTCTTGGCGGTGGCGGTGGCGGTAAAGATGATTTTGCCCAAGGTGGCGGAGAAAATCACAGCGAGATTAGTAACGCGCTAGCGGGTATAAGCAAATTAATTGGTCAAACCGCGGGTAATTAAATGCAACCAGGGCGACGAATCGCATTTGATTACGGTGACGTTCGAATTGGGGTTGCGATCACTGATTCATCAGGAATTCTTGCTACACCACTGGAATTCTTAACCAATAGCGCAGAACAACTCCGTACTGACTTGATAAATGTATATGAAACTTATCTGCCAATTTATACCGCGGTCGGTTACCCGCTTCATCTTTCTGGAAGCGAGAGCGCTAAGAGTGCAAGTGTCACAAAATTTGCGGAATTGATTAGCGAAATTTCCTCAGCTCCAATTTATTTGATTGATGAGCGAATGACTACTGTTTCAGCTAGCCGAACCCTTCGTGATGCCGGGCTAAATGCAAAATCTGCTAAAGGCGAGATTGACTCAATGTCGGCCGTTGCGATCTTAGATTCAGCACTCAATCAGGAGCGCATTCAAGGTAAACCTATGAATCGCTTCAAATCATGAATCTACAGCGCAAAATATTTCTGATAACTTTCGTCGGCATGCTTGCAATCGTAGGGTTCTTGAGCCTGCAACCGAGAAATGATTTTCCGTCAGGTAAGGCAGGTGCGGAAATTGAATTCTTTATTCAAGATGGAGAACTCGGAAGCTCTATTGCAACCAATTTGGAGAGCAAGGGCGTAATTAAAAGCGCAGCGAAGTTTGTCGAAGAATTTACAAAGGATCCCAAAGCGCAGGGGATAAGTGCAGGCTCACATTCTATTGAAACGAATATCCCGGTAAAAACAGCAATCGTTCAACTACTGGATCCCATACGCTTGAATAACTTATTAGTTGTTAAAGAGGGCTCAACCCTTTCAGATGTTTTAGAGCTACTACGATCTAATGAACATATCTCTAAAACGGATACCAGTTATGCATCCGTGAAGTCGATCTTTCCTAAGTCAACCAAATCTCTGGAGGGTTCACTCTTCCCGGCGCGTTATTCTTTTGAAGATGACATCTCTATAGCGAACGCCTTAAATATGATGGTTGCTAAAGCCAACACAGAGTTTAAAAAGATCGGTTTATTTGCTGGATATGGAACATATAAACCCTTTGAGCTATTGAATATTGCATCTATGGTGCAAGTTGAAGGGGACCCTTCGAACTTCTCGAAAGTAGCTAGGGTAATTTACAATCGTTTAGAAATAAGTATGCCGCTCCAACTCAATGCGACTGTGCAGTATGCGACGAGTTCACGTGGGAAAATTTCGCTTTCAAACAGTGCAACCAAGCTTAATTCACCCTTTAATACCTACAAATATGTCGGTCTTCCGCCAACTCCAATTTCCAATCCCAGTCTGGATGCGATTGAAGCAACGCTTAATCCTGCCGAAGGGGATTGGCTTTACTTCATCACTGTGGCACCACGGGACACTAGATTCACCAAAGATTTTGCCGAATTCTCCAAATGGAATACCGAATTCAATAACAATGTTGCGGCGGGTAAATTCAAATGATTAGAGCAGCGGTATTAGGTTCACCTATTGCACATTCGCTTTCACCGAAAATTCATACTAAAGCTTTTGAAATCCTGGGAGTTTCAGGCGAATACCAGGCGATCGAAGTGGACGAGAAAGCTTTTCCGACATTCTTTGAGGAAAATTCGGAGGGCAGTTGGAATGGATTCTCACTCACTATGCCACTTAAGGAAATAGTATTGCAAGCCTCCAATCAGGTTGATGGTCGTGCGAAGCGAATCAATTCCGCAAATACTCTTTATCGTTTAGGCGATGGTTGGGCAGTAACCTCGACCGATTATCTTGCCTTCGAAAATTTATTATCGGTAGATGCGAATGCGAGCGTTGCAATTATTGGTGGCGGCGGAACCGCGAGAGCTGCCATTGGCTCGCTAAATTCAAAGTTAAAAAGCGTTGATGTTTTGCTTCGCAATCCAACACGCTTGCAGGCTATGTCCACCGCAGCGCCAGATATCAAAGTTAATCAATGTGAAATGGATACTGCTTTAGATTCCTATGATTTGATAATTCAAACAACCCCGTCGGGCGCTTTCGATCAATATGCCGCGAATTTGAATAATACGTCTGGATCGGTACTGGAGTGTTTATACAAGCCATGGCCGACCCCTTTGGCATCGCGATTTGCTGAATTGGGCGGAACTGTTATTTCTGGCAAGGAACTTCTTGTCGAACAAGCCTTGTTTCAAATAGAGCTATTTACTCAAATGAAAATCGATTTTGCACAAATGCGCCAAGCGCTTCTCGCACATATTTCCTCTGATTAGAGATATCCACAAGCGGAATTTTCTGAAGCCCATCACGATTAAATTGGGCAGATGCTCAGAGTTGTTAATGTGGTTGGCTATGGATTTTTCGCATTGCTGATTTCGATTACTGACATTAGATACAGACTAATTCGTAATAGACATTTACGTATCTTCGCCGGATTTACGCTTATTTGTAATTTCCAAAAGATAGAGGTCTCGACACTTAAAATTCTTCTAGCCGTGACTATGATTCTTGCAATATTGCATCTGCTATTTCCTAAAGAAATTGGCGCAGGTGACTTGAAACTTTTCTGGGTTATCTCTTTTTGGTCCCACTCATTTGCTATTTGGCTGCAATTATTTAGTTTGGCTTGGGTTCTAGGTGGCGCTTTCAGCGCTATCTCTGCCATAAGTTTTTGGAAATTCAGGCGAAATATTCCATTTGCTCCTTTTATTTTTCTCGCATTTATCCCTTCGATAGCGGCTTAATTCAAGCGGCAACGCTGATATATCTGCCACAATAGGACCCTGCGATTTTTTGATCGCCTACATAAACGTTAAGGAGTCAGCCTTGATTCGTTGGTTAACCGCTGGAGAATCTCATGGCCCTGCGCTCAGTGCAATTTTGGAGGGTATGCCCGCCCAAATTTCCATAACTAAAGAGATGATTGATAAAGATTTACAACGACGTCGCTTAGGTTTTGGAAGAGGAGCACGACAGACTTTCGAAGCAGATGTAGTTTCGATTCTCGGTGGTGTTCGACATGGTCAATCCCAAGGTGGTCCAATCGCGTTGCAGATTGCTAATTCAGAGTGGCCCAAGTGGTCAAAGGTTATGGCACCTGAAGTTATTGATGAGAAAGATTTAAGTGAGTTAGCAAGAAATGCACCACTCACAAGACCAAGACCGGGTCATGCAGATTTAGTCGGAATGCAGAAATATGCTTTTGATGACGCAAGACCAATATTAGAACGCGCAAGTGCTCGTGAAACCGCAGCACGCGTTGCTTTGGGCGCAGTAGCTCGTGCATTTCTAGAACAGAGCGTTGGAATAAAGATTATGAGCCATGTGCTTTCAATCGGAACGGCCGCAGCTCCTCTTGATTACAAACTGCCTAAGTTCGAAGATCGCGATGTTATCGATAGCGATCCAGTTCGTGCGGCCGACAAGAAATTGAGCGCGCTTATGGTTACTGAAATTGAAAGCGCTCACAAAGACGGAGACACTTTAGGCGGAGTTGTAGAGGTTTTGGCCTTCGGTGTTCCTGTTGGACTTGGTGCACATACGCATTGGGACCGCAGATTAGATTCGAAACTTGCGGGAGCGTTAATGGGAATTCAAGCGATCAAGGGTGTTGAAATCGGAGACGGATTTGAAACGGCGAAGCGTCGAGGTTCAAGTGCGCATGATGAAATTGAAAAGAATGCGGCTGGAAAGATTGTGCGAAGAACTGACCGTGCTGGTGGAACCGAAGGTGGAATTTCCAACGGGGAGGTTCTCCGAGTGCGCGCTGCAATGAAGCCAATATCAACAGTTCCTAAGGCGCTAGACACAATTGATACGAAAACCGGAGAAGCCGCAAAGGCGATTAACCAACGTTCCGACGTCTGCGCAGTTCCTGCATCCGGAATTGTTGCGGAAGCAATGGTTGCACTTGTTTTGGCAGATGCCGTTCTAGAAAAATTCGGTGGCGATAGCGTTGGGGAAGTTACTCGGAACTATAAGAATTTTATTGCAAATCTAGGTATCGCTTAATGCCAAGGGCGGTGCTAATCGGTCCGCCAGGAGCGGGGAAATCTTCAGTAGGAAGAGCGCTGGCAAAGTTATTGCAATGCGAAATTTTGGATACCGATAATGAAATTGAAAAAATCAGTGGCAAGAAGATTGCAGAAATATTTACGGAAGATGGCGAGCCAGCCTTTCGCGCGATCGAGAAAGATGTAGTTCTCAAAGCGCTAAAGAGCGCAGAAGGAATAGTTGCGCTCGGTGGAGGATCGGTTCTAGATAGCGATGTTGCTGACTATCTCAAAGGCGGAAATACTCCGGTGGCTTATTTAGAAGTTTCGATTTCACAGGCCGCACCGCGAGTTGGCTTCAATAAGGAGCGCCCGTTGCTCGCGCTAAATCCACGTCAACAATGGATGTCACTTATGGAGAAACGCCGACCAATTTATGAATCGCTCGCGACACTCCGAATTGCAACAGATAATCGTAAACCGGCTGAAGTTGCAGCCGAAATTGCTTCAGCAATCGGCGTTACCTCATGACTTCGATAAAAGTGAATGCGGAGAAAGAATACCTAGTTCACCTGGATTCCAATTGGCGTGACGCTGTTGAGTCATTGGCAGGAAGCCACAATAAAACATTGCTCATGGTTCCAACGGAGCTAGTAGATCTTTTCCAAATGCAGGCTTTGGCGAAGGCGAATTTAAGAATTGTGGAGATTCCGAAAGGTGAGTCGGCGAAATCGCCCGAATTTCTCTTAAAGATGTGGGAAGTTTGTGGTGAATTTGGATTAAAGAGAAGTGATTGCATAATTGGAATTGGTGGGGGTTCCGCAACAGATCTAGCTGGTTTCGTTGCGGCAAGCTGGTTGCGTGGAATTAGTTGGCATGCAATTCCGACATCACTTGCAGGAATGGTAGATGCAGCGATTGGTGGCAAGACCGGAATAAATAGCTCGCATGGGAAGAATTTAATTGGCGCTTTTCACTCACCAACCTCCGTTGTTATTGATCAGGAATTTCTTAACTCGCTTTCGGAACGAGATTTCAACGCCGGCATGGCGGAAGTTATTAAGTGTGGATTTATCTCAGATCAGAAAATATTGGAGCTCGCTCTCGATGCAAAGTCGAATATCAAAGAGTTGATTTCCAGAAGCATTGCAGTCAAAGCGCAGGTCGTAAGTGCAGATTTCAAAGAGGGACGGCTACGGGAGATTTTAAATTACGGTCATACTCTTGGACATGCAATAGAGAAGATTGAAGAGTACAAACTCCGACATGGCGAGGCAGTGGCTATTGGTTTGGTATTCGCAGCCGAGCTAAGCAATATTGCAGGAGGTTTAAATGCGGCAGCGGTGGTACTACATCGGGAATTACTTGAAAAGTTTGATCTCCCAACTAGTTACCGACCGGAGGCATTGCCTAAACTCTTAGAGTTAATGGCAGGAGACAAGAAGAGCCGTGGAACTATAGTCAGATTTATTGGATTAGAAGAGATAGCTAAACCAATTTGGCTGGAATCGGTAACTTCCGACCAGATTGCACAAGCGTATGGGAGAATTTCGGGATGAAGATATTAGTTCTAAACGGACCAAATCTCGGAAGACTAGATCTTCGAGATTCTAAGATTTATGGAGATCTAGATTTCGCATCTCTAACCAAGATAATTGTTGATGCTGGAAAAGAATTTGGTTTGGAATGTGACGTTCGACAGAGCGATAGTGAAGTAGAAATGATTTCGTGGTTGCACGAAGCAGCTGATAAGAACATTCCTGTCGTTATAAACCCTGCGGCCTTTACACATTATTCCTACGCAATTCGTGATGCTGCAGATATGGTTTCTGCGCCTTTAATCGAAGTGCATCTTTCAAACCCAATGTCACGCGAAGAGTTCCGTCATACCTCGGTCATATCTGGAGTTGCAAATGGCACTGTTGCCGGATTTGGTCCAGACTCATATCGCCTAGCTTTAATCGCGATTTCTCGCATGCTTAAGTAACTCTTAAGTAGCAACAGAGTCCATTAACTTCAGGTATTCTTGGCGCCTTACGTCGGGCGCAAATCGCAGCCAGTTTTTTTCGGAAATGGAACTTTTATTATGGCAACAACAAATGATCTAAAAAATGGCATGACTTTAGATATCGAAGGTCAATTATGGAATGTTGTTGAATTCCAACATGTAAAGCCAGGAAAAGGTCCAGCATTCGTTCGTACCAAGTTGAAGTCGGTTACCACGGGTAAAGTTATTGATCGCACTTTAAACGCTGGCGTAAAGGTTGATGTTGCTGTTCTCGAAAAGCGCGATATGACTTTCCTCTACCGCGATGGTGATGACTTTGTGTTTATGGATCAAAAGACTTTCGATCAGATGAATATTTCAGAGAGCATTGTTGGAGATGCGGCTGATTACATGCTTGAAAATTGTGAAGCCAATGTAGCTATTCACGAGGGAAACCCACTTTATATAGATTTGCCAGCTTCGGTTGAGTTAACAATTACTTACACCGAACCAGGTCTACAGGGCGATCGTTCTTCCGGAGGAACTAAACCAGCAACGTTGGAAACTGGTATTACAGTTCAGGTTCCACTTTTCATTAAGCAAGACGAAAAAGTTCTTGTTGACACTCGAACTGGTGCATATTTAGGTCGAGCAAACTAGTGAGCGCACGCCGCAAGGCGCGCAAGCGTGCTTTAGATTTCCTCTACGAAGCAGATATCCGCGGCGCAACTGCCCTTGGGTTATTTGGGGAACGCCCAGCAGACGAGTTATCTCAAGGGGATTATGTTCGCGAACTTCTAATTGGCGTTGAAGAACATCTGTCAAAAATCGATGAACTGATCACAACTTATGCCCAAGGCTGGGATATGGATCGAATGCCGGCTATCGATAGAAATATCTTGCGTATCGCACTCTTTGAAATTTTGTGGCTTTCGAATCTTGATGATGAGATAGCGGTGTCGGAAGCGGTTGAAATTGCAACTGAACTATCAACAGATGATTCAGCGAAATATATAAATGGGGTACTTGGACGCATTGTCATCCTCAAGCCTTCTTTCGCAATCTAAAGATCGCTACTTCTGAAGCAGAAGGCTTCGGCTACGTAACCAGTCGTAGGCGGTCGCTTCATCCTTGTTGATCAATAAACCAATTGTTCCGAGATCCGAGTTTCGGATTGATAGAACTTCGCCATTCCAGTCTCGCCTTCTTGCACAAATCAAAGTTGCGAAATTTCGGATCGAGAGCATCTCACTTTCATTTGAAGTCAGATTATTTGTAGCCCTGATATCTAAGGTAATTTTCTCTCGAGTTGGAGTTTTCTTTTCAGAGTTCAACCCTAAAAGCTCGTCCAATGGGACTTGATAAAAATTTGCAAGATTGATGGCCTTCTTCACTGATAAGGCTCGATCGCATCTCTCATAAGAACCGATCACTACGGCTTTCCAAACGCCGCCAGATTTTTCTTCTACATCCCGGAGCGTCATACCTTTCGCTCGGCGAACTCCTTTGATTGCTGCGGCTATCTCTTCTATTGAACGTTCGGGAATTATTATCATTAGGAGAGAATAGGCAGGGAGAGTCTTGGATGGATTTGGTTATCCACAAGTGGTATCTTTGCCCAGCCCGAGAGGCAAGAAAGTCCTTTAACGATCCGTCCAGAGAGGCGGCGAAGGAGAGAAAATGGCTACAGTCCTGGACGCCGGCGAAATTGGCCGCGCACTTAAGCGCATTGCTCACGAAATCATTGAGCATAATCATGGATTAGAAAACGTAGTTCTACTTGGAATTCCCACACGTGGCGCATTTCTTAGCGAGCGAATCGGTAAATTCTTATCGGAAATTCAATCACCAGTTCCTGTTGGAACTTTAGACATCACTCTGCACCGTGACGATCTACGGTTGCGTCCACCACGTCCACTCTTACCCACGCTAATTCCAATCGGAGGCATTGAAGGCAAAGATGTTGTTTTAGTCGACGATGTTCTCTACTCCGGTCGAACAATACGAGCGGCGTTAGATGCGCTTGGTGAAATTGGACGGCCAAAAACTGTGCAATTAGCGGTTCTTGTAGATCGGGGCCATCGCGAACTTCCGATTCGAGCAGATTATGTTGGAAAAAATATTCCAACTTCAGCCAGTGAATCAGTTCGTGTGCATCTAACTGAGATTGATTCGGAAGATAGCGTCGAGATTTTAGGAGGGGATTCAAAGTGAATCGTCACCTCCTTTCGATAAATGATTTATCACCTCAAGATGCTTTAGGGATTCTTAACACTGCAAGTGAGTTATCAAAGATTTCAGATGGTCCGATGAAGAAGCTTCCAACGCTTCGGGGACGCACGGTTGTAAATCTCTTCTTCGAGGATTCAACGCGAACCAGAATTTCTTTCGAATCTGCGGCTAAACGCTTATCTGCCGATGTAATTAACTTTTCAGCGAAAGGCTCCAGTGTAAGTAAGGGCGAGTCTCTAAAAGACACGGCACAAACTTTGCAGGCCATGGGGGCTGATGCAGTAGTGATACGTCATGGCGCATCTGGTGCTGCGCAACGACTTGCAGATTCTGGATGGATTAGCGCATCAGTCATTAATGCGGGGGATGGAACCCACGAACACCCAACCCAAGCACTTTTAGATGCTTACACAATTCGGTCCAAGTTTCCACAATATCAAGATAGCTTCGCCGGACTAAAAGTTGGAATTGTCGGGGATATCCTGCATTCAAGAGTAGCGCGCAGCAATGTTTTATTGCTCACAAAACTTGGCGCGAAAGTGAGTTTAGTAGCGCCCCCAACTTTGATACCGGTTGGCGTTACAGATTGGAATGTTGAGGTCAGCTACGATCTTGACGAAGTAGTAAAGAAAGTGGATGTGTTGATGATGTTGCGAGTGCAATCGGAACGTATGAAAGATTCTTTCTTTCCATCGGAGCGGGAATATTCACGTGGTTACGGTCTTGATCTAGCGCGATTAAATGCGCTCCAAGAGCATGCGATTGTTATGCACCCAGGTCCGATGAATCGCGGCCTGGAAATTTCCGCCGAAAGCGCAGACTCACATCGATCTGTAGTTCTGGCGCAGGTTGCAAATGGTGTCCTCGTTCGAATGGCAGTTTTATATCAATTACTTGGTGGCGCCGCGCTTACCGGAGAGGTGAGTGCTTAGGTGCAATACACAATTAAGAACGCGAGATTGCTTGATGGCTCTGTTGTAGATGTTGTTATTAACGATGGAACAATCTCTGAGATAGGCAGCTCATTAAAAGTTGGCGAGATAATTGATGGAAAAAAGAATTTACTCATTCCTGGTCTAGTTGATTTACATACCCATCTACGCGAACCGGGGCGTGAAGATTCAGAAACTGTTGCAACCGGAAGCATGGCAGCAGCCAAAGGTGGATTCACGGCGATATCTGCAATGGCAAACACCTTTCCAGTCGCGGACACAGCCGGAGTAGTTGAGCAGGTATTTCGTTTAGGACAAGAAGCTGGATATTGCGATGTGTTTCCAATCGGCGCAGTTACTCAAGGGCTGAAAGGCGAAGCACTTGCCGAACTTGGCGCAATGGCTAATTCAAAAGCTCGAGTTCGAATCTTTAGTGATGACGGTAAATGTGTCTCTGATCCACTTTTGATGCGTCGGGCACTTGAATACGTGAAAACATTCAATGGAATTATCGCGCAGCATGCACAGGACCCTGCTTTAACAGTTGGTTCGCAAATGAATGAAGGAGTTGTCTCCTCTAAACTCGGTTTAAATGGGTGGCCTGCTGTTGCCGAAGAAGCAATCATCGCGCGCGATATTCTCCTAGCCGAACATGTGGGAAGCCGCTTACATATCTGTCACTTAACAACGGCTGGCGGTGTTGATTTGCTTCGATTCGCTAAATCGCGAGGTATAAATGTTACAGCCGAAGTTACGCCACACCATTTACTTCTAACAGATGAATTAGTTTCGAACTACGATCCAGTTTTCAAAGTCAATCCTCCGCTAAGAACAGAGAAAGATGTTATGGCGCTGCGTGCGGGATTAGCAGATGGAACGATTGACATTGTCGGCACAGACCATGCACCGCATCCGACCGAAGATAAAGATTGTGAATGGCAGAGTGCGGCGTTTGGAATGGTGGGGCTAGAAACTGCGCTTTCAGTTGTTGTTAAATCCATGATTGAAACAAAGCTCATGAGTTGGAGTGATTTAGTAGACCGGATGTCAATCGCACCGGCTCGGATAGCTGGTTACACAAATCACGGCAGAGATATTGTGGTGGGCTCGCCTGCGAATTTAACGATAATCGATACTTCCTCAAATTGGATAGTTGACCGTAATAGACTGGCATCAAAGAGTAAGAACACCCCGTTTCAAGCGATGTCATTGCCAGCTTCGGTACTACATACTTTTTTCAACGGCAATTTAGTTCTAAAAAATTCAGAATTAGTTATGGGAGGTAGTAATTGAGCAAGGCCTACCTCGTACTAGATGATGGAACTGTTTTTGAAGGAAATAGCTGGGCGTGCGAAGGTGAAACTTTTGGTGAAGCAGTATTTTCAACTGGGATGACTGGATACCAAGAGACCTTAACTGATCCTTCGTATCATAAACAGATTGTCATAATGACCGCTCCGCATATTGGAAACACCGGCATGAATACTGCGGATGAAGAATCTGCAAAGATATGGGTAAGTGGTTTCGTTGTCAGGAATCCGTCACCGGTTGTCAGCAATTGGCGCTCCGAGAGGTCTTTGGAGAGTGATCTGATTGCCAATGGTGTCGTTGGAATAAGTGGCGTTGACACGCGCGCGATCACTCGACATTTACGCGACCTTGGTGCGATGCGGGTTGGCATTTTCTCTAATACGAAACTTACGCGCAAAGAAATGGTAATTAAAGTTCGAAAATCTCCACAAATGGCAGGAGCATTTTTAGCAGATGATGTTTCAACAATATCAACTTATGTTGTGCCCGCTATTGGAGAGAAGAAATTCACAGTTCTTGCACTGGATATGGGAATCAAAGGAGCTACACCTAGATCCATGTCACAGCGGGGGATAGAAGTTCATGTAATGCCCTCGAAAACTACATTTAAAGAATTGATTGCATTAAATCCAGATGGAATTTTTCTCTCAAACGGTCCTGGCGATCCCGCAACAATGACTGAGATGATTTCATTGGTACAAGAAATTTTGGCGGCAAGAATTCCGTTATTTGGTATCTGCTTTGGTCACCAAATAATCGGTAGGGCACTTGGTTTTGATACTTATAAATTGCCCTTCGGGCATCGAGGAATTAATCAGCCGGTTAAGAATTTGCATTCTGGAAAAATTGAAATTACTGCACACAATCATGGGTTTGCAGTCGCTGCGCCAATTGTGGGAAATTTCAACACAATCTACGGTGCGGGATTCGTAAGCCATATTTGTTTGAATGACAATGTGGTTGAAGGGCTAGAACTTTTGGAAAGTCCAGTCTTCAGTGTTCAGTATCATCCAGAAGCAGCAGCTGGTCCGCATGATGCTAGTTACCTCTTCGACAAGTTTGTTTCACTTATGACCGATGCGCGAGTGGCAAATGCCTAGAGATAAATCAATTGAAAGCGTTTTAGTAATTGGTAGCGGGCCAATCGTCATTGGGCAAGCGTGCGAATTCGACTATTCCGGGACGCAGGCTTGTAGAGTTTTAAGAAGTGAAGGCATAAGAGTAATTTTAATTAATTCGAATCCAGCCACAATCATGACTGATCCGGAATTTGCAGATGCAACTTATATTGAACCAATAACTCCTGAAATAATTGAGCAAATTATTCTCAAAGAGAAGCCGACAGCAATCCTTGCAACACTTGGGGGACAGACAGCTCTGAATGCAGCAATGGCACTTTATGAGCGTGGTTCACTAGAGCGCTTAGGTGTGAAATTGATCGGAGCTGACATCCCGGCAATTAGACGAGGCGAAGATCGTGAAACCTTCAAACAGATCGTGGAAAAAATAGGGGGATCGTCAGCAAAATCGGTAATTTGTCACACGATGGAAGAATGCCTTGCTGGTGTTCAGATTCTTAATTACCCAGTTGTTGTCCGTCCATCATTCACTATGGGTGGCTTAGGTTCTGGAATTGCATTCAACCAGAGTGATTTGGAACTGATTGCAGGCGCAGGTTTGCGCCATAGCCCTACAACTGAAGTCCTTCTTGAAGAATCCATTATTGGTTGGAAAGAATTTGAATTAGAAGTTATGCGTGATCACAAAGATAACGTGGTCATTGTTTGCAGCATTGAAAATATAGATCCGATGGGCGTCCATACTGGTGATTCAATCACAGTGGCTCCGGCACTTACTTTGACGGATGTGGAATATCAGAACCTACGAGATCTATCCATTGAAATTATCCGTGAAGTTGGAGTTGCAACAGGTGGTTGCAATATTCAGTTCGCGATCAATCCAATCGATGGTCGCATAATTGTTATTGAAATGAATCCGAGAGTTTCACGTTCATCCGCATTGGCTTCCAAAGCTACAGGTTTTCCAATTGCAAAAATCGCAACAAAGCTAGCAATTGGTTATACGTTGGATGAGATTCAAAATGACATTACAAAATCAACACCAGCCTCTTTTGAACCTACTTTGGACTACATAGTTGTTAAGGTTCCAAGATTCGCCTTCGAAAAATTCCCAGAGGCCGATAACAGGCTAACGACAACGATGAAGAGCGTTGGCGAGGCTATGGCAATTGGAAGATCTTTTCCAGAAGCACTTCAGAAGGCACTTCGCTCAGTGGAGAAGAAGGGAACAAGTTTTCACTGGAACATTGATGGCGTTAATAAAGAAGAGTTAATAGTAAAAATGCGGATTCCAACCGAACATCGATTGCAACAAATCCAATTAGCGCTTTATCTGGGTGCAACTATTGAAGAGGTCTATGGCGCCACAAAAGTTGATCCGTGGTTCCTCTCACAAATTGCTCAGATAAATGAAATTGCTAAGGAGATTTCTGCTGCAGGTAATCTCTCCGACGAACTTTTCAGAGCTGCTAAAACAAACGGTTTCTCTGATGGCCAAATATCTGAGCTAACGGGTCAGTCGCCATCCGAAGTAACAGCATCTCGTCACAGAATTGGGCTACGTCCCGTTTATAAGACAGTTGATACTTGTGCCGCGGAGTTCGAAGCACATACGCCTTATCACTACTCAAGTTATGATTTAGAAAGCGAAGTTATTCCAAGAACAAAACCTGCGGTGATTATTCTGGGGAGTGGGCCAAATCGCATCGGTCAAGGAGTTGAATTCGATTATTCATGTGTCCATGCCGCATTTGCACTGAAGGATGCTGATTACGAAACGATCATGATCAATTGCAATCCTGAAACTGTTTCGACGGATTACGACACTTCTGATCGACTTTACTTTGAGCCTTTGACTCTCGAAGATGTACTAGAAGTTATTCATGCTGAAGAATTAGCAGGTCCAATAGTTGGAGTTATCGCGCAACTCGGTGGACAAACTCCACTGGGCTTGGCTCGTGGTTTACAGGAAGCCGGAGTTCAAATTCTGGGAACATCGCCAGATGCCATTGATCTGGCTGAAGATCGCGGACAATTTGGTGAACTGCTTAAGGTGAATACTTTGGACGCTCCAACATTTGGAATGGCAAATACTTTCGAAGAGGCGCTGAAAATTGCGCATGAGATTTCTTATCCGGTATTGGTTCGCCCGTCCTTTGTTCTCGGCGGACGCGGAATGGAAATAGTTTATGACGATGAATCGCTTTCAGAATTTATAAAGAAAGCTACAGAAATAACTCCCAACCATCCGGTCTTAATCGATAAGTTTCTTGATGATGCGATTGAGATCGATGTGGATGCGCTATTTGATGGCGATGAACTTTATTTAGCCGGGGTGATGGAGCATATTGAAGAAGCAGGAGTCCATTCGGGGGACTCAGCATGTGTGCTTCCGAGTTATTCAATCGGATCGACCCTTCGAGAGGAAATCCGTTTTGCCACTGAAAAACTTGCGCGGGGTATTGGTGTTCGAGGGTTAATCAATATTCAATACGCTGTCGTAAATAATGCATCGGCAGCAGAGAAACTTTATGTACTTGAAGCCAATCCGCGAGCATCTCGCACCGTTCCATTTGTAAGTAAGGCGACCGGAAATCCACTCGCAAAATGTGCTGCTCTAATTTCTACTGGAGTTAAGATTTCAGAGCTGCGTTCAATGGGTTTGCTACCAAATGTTGGAGACGGTGTTGCTAAAGGAATTTCAGTAAAAGAGGCAGTTCTTCCTTGGAATAGATTTCGCAGGAATGATGGAACTGGTGTCGACTCTATTCTCGGACCGGAAATGCGTTCGACAGGTGAAGTTATGGGAATCGCAAAAACATTTGGCGAGGCATATGCAAAGAGTCAGACTGCGGCATTTGGGGCGTTACCGCTGTCAGGCTCCGTATTCCTATCACTTTCAACACGAGACAAAGAAGCAGCGCTGTATCCAGCAAAAGTTCTGACTGATCTAGGTTTCAAGATTTATACAACTCAAGGAACTCATGATTTTCTTCAAGTAAATGGTCTTACTTCTGAATGTGTTCGCAAACACTCACAAGGTCGTGGCCCATCCGGAGAATTCACTGCTGTTGATTTAATTACGGAAGGCGTTGTTGGACTAGTGATTAATACGCCTCTTGGAAGAGGGACTCGAATGGATGGTTGGATGATTCGAACCGCCGCAATTCAGCGGGGAGTTCCATGCATTACGACTATTGCTGGATTCAAAGCAGCGGTCGCTGGCATATCAGATCTACAGGGAAAAAGTTTTAGCATCCAATCAATCCAAGAGTGGTTGGCGATTGTTGAATGAAAAGTATTAATAGCAGCGCAAAGCAAATTATGTCGGAGCTTGTAAGTAATAAAAAAGTTGGCGCCTATCACCACATGGTCTTCTCGGTTGGTGAAATTGCCAGTGTTGCTAAGCCAGGTAATTTTGTTGCAATTGCAGTTGGTGGTGAAAGTAGCCAATTAGTTCTTCGCAGAGCATTTGCGATTTATCGGACCTTCGATCGTGGTTCTTCCGCGGGTCTATTAGAAATTGTTGTTGCACCTCATGGCGCTGGAAGTATTTGGTTAACAAACCAAGTTCCAGGAACGAAAATAGATTTGATAGCGCCTCTAGGCAATGCCTTCGGCATACCGACCGAACCAGTGCGTGCGCTATTAGTTGGTGGCGGTTACGGAAGTGCGCCCTTATTCGGTCTATCTGAAGTTTTGAAGAATCGTGGCTGCAGAGTTGATATGGTTCTTGGTGCCAGCACCGCTATGAAAATTTACGCACCACTAGATGGCAAGCGTTCTGTCAGTAGCCTCACTATAACTACGGAAGATGGCTCCACCGGAACAGCGGGCAAAGTTACGGATGTGCTTCCAGAAATTATTGCGGCAAGCCAAGTAGACATTATTTATTCTTGCGGTCCGATGGGCATGTTAGAAGCGATAAACAAAATAGCGGTTGACTTTAATATTGTTCATCAATGTTCGATTGAAGAATCCATGGCGTGCGGAATTGGCGTCTGCATGACTTGCGTACTTCCAATCAAAGGTGAAGATGGCGTAATTCGCATGTTGCGCTCGTGCATCGATGGCCCAGTTGTCGACGCCGAAACTGTAATCTGGGATTCTAAGCGCAGCATTCCCGAAGGAACTTGGGGTGCGAATTAATGTTTAATTACCGGACTAATTTAGGTCAAGCCGAATTTGAAAATCCTATTTTCACAGCTAGTGGCTGCGCAGGTTCAGGTAAAGAGCTAAGCCAATTCTTTAATTTAACTGAACTTGGTGCGGTTGTTACTAAATCAATAATGCTCAAACCCAGATCAGGCCGTGCGACTCCACGAATGGCAGAAACGCCCAGTGGCATGCTTAATTCAATTGGACTGCAAGGACCAGGGATAGATCAATTTCTCGAAACAGATATTCCTTGGTTAAGAGAACAAGGCGCAACAATCGTTGTAAGCATCGCGGGGGAGAGTACGGAAGATTACGCAGTTCTTGCTCGCAAACTTCGCGCAGTTCCAGGATTGGCAGCGCTCGAAGTAAATATCTCCTGTCCCAATGTGGAGAACAGAGGACAAGTTTTTGCATGCCATCCCGCGACTGCAAGAGCTGCAATCGAAGCGGTTCGTCGCAATATTGGTGGGGAGTTGCCAATAATTGCAAAGCTAACTCCGGATGTAACAAGTATCGTGGAAATTGCGCAGGAAGTTGTAGCGGCTGGTGCAGATGCAATTGCACTTATAAACACAGTTTTAGGAATGGTTATAGATACAACCACAATGCGACCTAAATTAGCAGGTAAGACTGGTGGCCTTTCCGGTCCAGCGATTAGGCCAATTGCGGTACGCGCTATCTACCAGGTGCATGAAGCGCTGCCACAAGTAAGAATTCTAGGAATGGGTGGAGTTTCATCAGGTCTAGACGCGTTTGAATTAATCCTGGCTGGGGCATCTGCCGTATCCGTTGGAACTGCAACATTCGGCAATCCAACCGCGGTCATTAAGATTAAAGAAGAACTTAAAAATGAGTTGATTGAACATGGTTTCGACTCGTTGCGAGAAGCAGTTGGCTATGCGCACCGAAGTGAAGGGAATTTAATCTAATGAAATCACCAATAATTCTGGCTTTGGATACCAATAATTTAGATACCGCTAAGAGCTGGATTGAAGCAACAAATAGTTCAGTAGGCATCTACAAGGTTGGTTTAGAATTTTATCTACGATTTGGAGCGCAAGGCCTACGCGAACTATCTAGTGCTGGTAACTTTTCAATTTTTCTGGATTTAAAGTTGCACGACATTCCAAATACAGTCTCTGCAGCAGTATCTTCGGTTGCGGATCTTGCACCGAAGTTTTTGACAATCCATGCAAGCGGAGGCGCCGCCATGATTAAGGCGGCAAGTGAGGCAGCGAAGGAAATATCAATAACGGCAGTAACTATTTTGACCTCGCTATCTGATGAAGATTTATTGGAAATTGGATACTCCCATGAAGCTAAGCCAGCTGCATTAAATTTAGCTAAGTTAGCCACTACTAACGGCGCTCGTTCAATCGTTTGTTCACCATTTGAAGCCAGCGAGATACGAAAATTAGTAGCGCCAGAGATTCAAATTATTACCCCGGGAGTTCGTCCAGCCGGATCAGAAATGGGTGATCAAAAAAGAGTTATGACACCATTAGAAGCGTTGACAGCAGGAGCTGACTACATCGTGATTGGTAGACCAATAACTGATCTTGCGAAAAAATCACTTCAGGATATGAAAAATGGCGCTGCAAAGATACTTGATAGTTTGAAATAACCGGAATTAAATAATGGCGACAATACCTCCGCACCTCACGCCCGAAGCTCGTGCTGCGGCTGGGGTAAAAGCCGTTACCGCAAGACGCGAAAGAGCAGCGGTCAAAGCAGCACTTAGCGAAGGAACTATCGGAATCTTCGAAGTAATTAATGATGGGCGTGAGTCAATTCAAAGAATGCGTGTTAGCGAATTGTTGGATGCTGCGCCGGGAGTAGGCTCGAGAAGAACTTACACTCTTATGAATAAGGCAGGGATCTCAGAGACCCGTAGAATTGGGGGACTAGGTTCTCATCAATTGCAAAAATTACGAAGTGAGATGATTTTGAATAAAGTGCCGGTAAGTCCTGGAGCGCTAATTGTTATGTCTGGCCCTGGTGGTGTTGGGAAAAGCACAATCACTTCCTATCTCAGAAACCATCCCGCGATTTGGGTCAGCGTTTCAGTAACAACTCGTGAGCCACGTGAAAATGAAAAAGATGGGCATGATTACCATTTTGTTACCGAAGAAAAATTTGATCAACTAATTGCACAGAATAATTTGTTGGAATGGGCAGAATTTGCTGGTGCTAGATATGGCACACCACGTGATGCGGTTGCCAAGGCGCTGGATTTAGGAAAACATGTTCTGTTAGAGATTGAAATCGCTGGCGCAAGGCAGATCCGCAAAGCTGACCCAAAAGCACTTCTCGTCTTCATTTCCCCGCCATCATGGGAGGAATTAGTTGATCGCCTTACTTCAAGAGGCACCGATTCGCCAGAACGGCGAGCTGCCCGGCTAGCGCTGGCAGAAGAGGAGATGGCTTGTGTTCATGAGTTCGATGAGGTGCTCGTAAATCACCAGGTCGAGGAAGTGGCCGCCGCACTGCTATCCTTAGCGACTTATAGAAGTAAAGAGACACTGAAGTAGAGGAAAAATATGACAACCATGGATGGCATCACTAACCCACCAATCGATCAATTATTGGATGCGGCTGGTTCGAAATACAGTTTGGTTCTCTACGCAGCAAAGCGTGCACGTCAAATCAATGCCTATTATTCTCAACTCGGTGAAGGCCTACTGGAATACGTAGGACCACTTGTTGAAACTTATGTACACGAGAAGCCACTTTCAATTGCACTTCGCGAAATCAACGAAGGCTTATTAACAATTGAGAATTTGGAGCCGGTTGCTCCTGAAGTAAGCGCTGCTGAATAACTTTCTCGCGTCTTAGATGCAATCGAGATAAAAAATGACACTCCTGGGTAGGGAATTAATCCTCGGAGTTGGCGGGGGTATTTCTGCCTACAAGTCTGCTGATCTTCTTCGCAGATTGCAGGATGTTGGTTTCGCAGTAACAGTTATACCGACAAGGGCTAGCTTAAATTTTGTGGGTCCTGCAACATGGGAAGCCCTATCTGGCCGGCCAGTAAACCAGAATCTTTGGGAAAATGTTCATGAAGTTCCGCATATAAAGAGTGCACGCCAAGCCAATCTAATTGTAATTGCGCCCGCAACGGCCGATCTCATTGCAAAAATTTCGGGTGGAATCGCTGACGACCTTTTAACAAACGTTGTTAGTGCGGCGAGTTGTCCAATCGTTCTAGTTCCGGCAATGCATCCAGAAATGTGGTTGAGTGCGGCAAACCAAGAAAACATCGCAAAGCTTAGATCACGCGGAATTTTAGTCATTGAACCAGATGAAGGTCGTATGACGGGCGATGATTTTGGAGTCGGCCGATACCCAGAAGTTTCACGAATTATTTCTGAAGTTTCTAGTTTTGCTGAGATTAAATCAGACCTACTTGGAAAGAAAGTTTTAATAACCGCAGGAGGAACACGGGAAGCCATTGATCCCGTTCGCTTCATCGGGAATCATTCAAGTGGCAAACAGGGATATGCGATTGCTATCGCAGCTCGAAACCGTGGTGCGCAAGTAGTTTTGATTTCTGCGAATTCGTCGCTGCAAGATCCACCTGGTGTTGAAGTTATCAAAGTTTCTTCGGCTAGTCAGATGCAAGAATCTCTAGCAAAAGAATTTACTGATAGTCAAATTCTTGTGATGGCCGCAGCAGTTGCGGATGCACGCCCACTCTCGTTATCTCAAGAGAAAATTAAAAAGGGAAATCTCGAGAATATTGAACTCCAACTCAATCCAGATTTGCTTAAGGAACTTGGCGCGATCCGTGGAAAGAATCAAGTTTTAGTTGCTTTTGCCGCAGAGACCGAATCAATTGGCGATGCCACGATCCAAGCAGCTAGAACTAAGATGCTTAATAAGGGCGCCGATTTAATTTTTCTCAATGATGTAAGCAATGGCGCAATCTTTGGTGAAGATAAAACTTCAGGCATTTTGATAGACAATAATGGCAAATCAATTGAATGTAAGTTGCAAGGTAAGGACACGCTAGCCGACCTATTACTCGATAGCGCACTAGATAAGTTAGGAATAAGTTAAGGTAACCCAATGACAAAACGCCTATTTACTTCAGAGTCCGTTACAGAAGGCCATCCAGATAAGATGGCGGATCAAATTTCAGATGCAATCCTGGATTCACTTCTGTCGCAAGATGCGAAGAGTCGCGTTGCAGTTGAAACACTCATTACAACAGGACAGGTTCATGTTGCTGGTGAAGTTACAACAAATGGCTATGCCGATGTGATGACCATAGTTCGAGATACCGTTTTAAATATCGGGTATGACTCTTCAGATAAGGGATTTGATGGAAATTCCTGCGGAGTATCGCTTTCAATAGGTCAGCAATCTAGCGATATCGCGCAGGGCGTGGACTCAGCATTTGAAAAGCGTATTTCATCTTCTTCAGATCCACTTGACCTACAAGGTGCGGGCGATCAGGGTTTGATGTTTGGTTACGCCTGTGATGACACTCCAGAATTAATGCCGCTTCCAATTTCATTAGCTCACAGACTGGCATTGCAACTGTCTTCGGTGCGCAAATCTGGCGCCGTAGATTATCTTCGACCTGATGGCAAAACTCAGGTAACAATCGAATATGACGGCGATAAGGCTGTTGCGCTAAACACAATAGTTATCTCGACGCAGCATTCACCAAGCGTAGATCTGGAGAGGGTTTTAGCGCCGGATTTAAAGAAACTAGTTATTGATCCGATAATCGCAAATTTAAAGATTGATACATCGGATGTTCGAATCCTCATTAACCCTACTGGTCGTTTTGTTATTGGCGGTCCAATGGGTGACGCTGGTTTAACCGGACGTAAAATTATTGTAGATACTTATGGCGGAATGGCGCGTCATGGTGGCGGCGCCTTCTCTGGAAAAGATCCATCAAAAGTCGACCGCAGCGCTGCTTACGCGATGCGTTGGATTGCAAAAAACGTCGTAGCCGCTGGTTTAGCAACACGCTGCGAAGTTCAAGTTGCGTACGCAATCGGTAAGGCGCAACCAGTTGGTCTTTTCATTGAAACTTTTGGAACCGAAAAAGTTGCACCAAATAAAATCGTTGATGCTGTTATGGGAACTTTCGATCTACGCCCAGCGGCAATCATTCGCGATTTGAATCTGCTTCGTCCAATCTATTCTGCAACAGCTTCGTATGGTCATTTTGGTCGCGAACTTCCTGACTTCACTTGGGAGAAGACGGATCGGGCTGCGGCACTTAAAGAAGCAGCGTCCAGGTAAATCTAAGTGGCTGAAGTAAAGCCACTGCGTTTAAAAGCGCAACGGGTAGCAAAAAAAGTTGCCATCGCGACAGAAGATCCGGTTGCGCAGATATGTGTTGATACAGGTGTCTTTCATCTTCCGGATACTTATGATTATCTAGTTCCCGAAGATTTACATGAACTTGTCATTCCTGGAGTATTTGTAAAAGTTCCCTTTGGCCCGAATGAAGTTATGGGTTATGTGCAAGACCGGAAACCTTCGGAGTTAGACCCTGCGAAGCTGAAAACCATCAGCAAAATTATTTCGCCGATACCTCTTTTAACCGAGGAGTTAATTGAGATAGTAGCGTTGACTTGTGAGCGCTATGCATGCAAGCCCTGGGATGTAATTCGTAGCGCGATTCCATCACGTGTAGCTGCCAGTGAGAAGTTATATGAAGGTAAATCGTTACCTGGGAACTCGAAGCTAGCAAGCAAATTAGAACACCTCGTTACAATTTCAAAAAGCATCGACAGCTTCCCAACACTTATTCGCAAAACTGTTGAAGGGCTAAGCACAGGGCAACAATTATTGGTGATTGTCCCGGACGAACGAGACCTGAAACAACTTCTGCTATCCGATCTAGGCGTCAAACCAGTCATCATCTCATCAGACAGTTCAAAGTCGGATCGGTATGAAAATTATCTCAAGATCCGATTCGAAAACTCTAAACTTATAGTTGGTAATCGCAGCGCTATTTTCACACCATTAGCTACTAATTCAAAGATCATGATTTACAACGATGGTGATGAATCACTTTACGAACGGCGCTTCCCGAGTTGGAACGTCCGAGATATCGCCATGCTACGAAGTGGCGAATTTTCCCTACATTTCGTTGGAGCCAGTCCCAGCCTAGAAATTGTTCGTCTTGTTGAATTGGGTTGGATCAAAAAGAATAAAGAGAACCTAAGTGGGCAAGCTGCCCTAGTTAAGAAAACAGTTGTTCATTGCTCCGATTCGAGCGTTTCAGATATCTCACTGATTAAAGCGGGCTTAAAGCTTGGAAATGTTTTAGTTGTTATGGCAGAAACTGGATATGTGAATGCAATAGCCTGCCAAAAATGTCGTAATCAGGCGCGATGCGAATGCGGCGGAAAAATTTATCTTCCGAGTAAAGGATCAGAACTCACTTGCGCTATTTGCGAGAAGTTGCAGAAGGATTTCGTCTGCGATTGGTGTGGTGGCCAGACCATTCGTTCAATTTCAAAGGGTTCAAGCCGTTTTGCTGAGGAGATAGCGAAGGCAGTTCCGGGATTCCGAGTATTGCTTAGTAAGGGTGGTTCTCGAATTGATTTTCTCCCAAAGAGTTCAGAGAATCTTCTAGTTGTTGCGAGCTACGGTTGCGAACCGGCGGGGGAGTATTCGGCAATTGTTTTGAAATTTTTGGAGAATCTCTGCAATCGCGTGGATCTTCGGAGCATGGAAAGCGCACGCAGATTAATTTTCGAGAATAGAAGCCGACTCGCATTCAAGGATGAAGGAAAAATGTATCTAGAACTTGCATCAGATAATCCAATTGCGCAAGGCGTGATTCGAGATGATTCATATGGACTTGCACTTAGCGAAATAGCCGAACGCAAAGCTTTGAATTTGCCGCCGTTCTGCCGGATTGCAACGTTAACTGGGGAATCTTCTGCTATTCGGCGTCTTGCTCAAACACTTGAGGATAATGATTTGTTTAGCGCAATTGCAATTCAAGATAACTTTCGCGAGAAGCTCGGAAATCAAAATGAATCAAAATTGATTCTTAGAAGTGAGATATCTCGATCAGCAGAATTTTCGGAATTCTTTCGTGATCTTGCCCGCTACCGCGGCATCAAGGCTCTTACTCCTTTGC
>CANLEG010000009.1 GCA_947489605.1 Actinomycetota bacterium | reverse complement strand
CCATATCCACTTGATCCACCCCAAGACGGGATAGTGAACGCGTAACAATTGTTTTCACATCAGAGCGATCAAAGTTATCTAAGAATTTTTCATTAGGAACATACTTAGTATGTAACTGAACTAAATCACGAGCACCATCCCCGTGGGTTTCACGGAGCTTCGCTATAGATTTTCCGATCAACTCTTCAACGCCAGTATAAATATCACCAAAATCAAGCGTAGTAATTCCTGCTTCAATAAAGGATGTCGTATCGGAAATAGCACGATCATCTTCAATCTTCTTATCTAGCGAATGGCCCGCACTTAACTGCCATCCGCCTTTTATAACTGGAGATATTGAATAGCCAGGAACTAGTTCACGTTTCTGCATTATTTAGCAACCGATTGAATAATCGCTTCCGCTTCTATCTCAACTAAGTACTCGTCACCAATTAGTTTTGCAATAAACATTGTGTTAGCAGGGCGGATATCTGCGAAGCGCTCACCATGTGCTCGTGAAATGGCTTCCCAATCTGACATATTGTTTACAAAGACTCTTGTGCGCACGACATCTGAAAGTTTTGAACCAAGTGATTCAAGAGATGCTTCAATCTTGTCGATTACAAAGTGCGCTTGTGCAGCCGGGTCCTTGTGCCCGATAGCGAGTTCGCCATGTGTTGCAGTAGTTCCAGAAACCAAAACTCGTTCGCCAATTCGTACGGCGCGAGAATATCCAGCAAGTGTTTCCCAAGTAGTTCCAGAATCTATGCGCTCTTTTGTGGCACTTTTAATTGAGTTGTATACCGGTGGAAATTCTTCAAGGTGGTGGCTTAAATCTCCAGAGGCAGTTAGATAAGGCGGTTTGCGATATTCATCGCCGCAATCACCTGGGATTGGATCTAATAATTTAAGCGCACTCTTAATATCTTTCCGTTGTTCTTTACTTAATTCAAAAGTGAAGAGCGACAGAGCATCTTCGATGTGAGCATTTTCGCCTAACCGAGCCCCAATAATTACTGCACCAACAGCCTTCTGTCCTAGCTGATACTTACTTGCGACAGTTGAAATAGAGCGATCTGTTTCTGTGCCAACTTTATTTAAAACTTCAAGCAGATTTTGGAATTTAGCCCAGCCGCCTGCAGTATCAATAAAGCGTTTGTATTTCATTAGCGACCAGTTTGCTAAGCCATCGCCAGCAGGTTCAGCTTTACCAAGCCATTTCTTGGAAATGAATCCACCACAAAGAGTTCCGTACGCCAAGATTGCTATTCCATTTTCAGCGCAGTAATCAGCCATTGGGCCACCACCGCGGCGGTCAACTAATGAATAAGAGATTTGATTAGATACCAGTTCAACACCACTAGATTTTGCAATACGTAAGTGCGCGGTATCAAAATTCGTAGTTCCAATCGCGCCAATTAAGCCTTCCTCTTTCAACTCTTGTAAATAAATCAAAGCATCTAACCAATATGGATTGGAGAATTTCCAAGCATGATATTGAAGCAAATCAACTTTCTTTGTTTGCAAACGATCTAGCCGGGCCTGCACTGCTTCTCGAACTTGCTCGCGAGTTACTGGACCAGGTTTTGGAACCCACTTAGTTAGAAGTCTTGCTTTAGGACCTTCTGATTGATTCTTCTTAAAAGTTCCAGCAATGATTTCTGCAGAACCATAATGATCGGCCATATCAAAAGTAAATAATCCTGCCGCGGCATATGGCGCCATGAATTTTGCGGTATTAACTGGATCTAAAGTGTTGCCATCTTTCTCCATGTCGGCAATCTGCCAAAGACCAGTAACGGCACGAGAGATCTCCAAACCTTTTGCAAGTTTGTAAGTTTCCACTTTCTGCGAAGGCATTAAAACTACTTTCGAATAAATTGCTTAGTTTTCGCAAAGGCAGCAATTACCTTTGCAACATCTTCTCGGTCGTTATAGAAATGTGGAGAAATTCTTACATTTCCATCTCTTGATGAAACTACGACTTTTTCACTCTCTAGTGCAGCAACATGTGCATTTTCATCTAAAGTTGCAATAGCAATCATTGCAGCATGATTTTGTGGAGCCTTAGGTGTTACTACTCGATAACCAAGCCCCGAAATTCCTTCACGCAACTCATCATGTAGCGGTGCAACATATGCAGCAATGTTTGCAAGCCCAATATTAAGCACGTATTCCATGCCAGCTGCTGCCGGATAAAGAGATGGAATTGCAGGAGTACCTGATTCAAAACGTCGTGCATCTTTCGCAGGATCGTAACTATGGATAGCCATTGCAAAAATATTGTCGGCGGCGAACCATCCGGTTGCAGTTGGGATTAGGTGGCCAGTAGTTTCTGGGCGAGCAAACATAAAACCTACGCCAGGAGCGCCCAGCATATATTTTAGATTTCCGCCAACTAAGAAATCTGTCTTTAGATTTGAAAGGTCAATTGGAATTGCTCCAACCGATTGATAAGCATCAACTAAAACAAGAGCTCCAACTTTATGCGCTGCCTCAATTATTGGTTCTAATTCCGTCATTGTTCCATTTCGGAAGCAAACATGGGTTACTGAAACAATCAATGTTTCGTCATCGATTGCAGCTAAAAGAGCTGATAGGTCAACAGTTAAATCTTCCTTACTTGGCACATGGATTACTTTTGCGCCACGTTTCTCTTGCGCATGCCAAATTTGTCCGATAGTTGGAAATTCATTGTCTGTAGTTACAACTTTGTTTCGCTTGCCGGTGAAATCCAAAGCTGAAGCTAATGAAGCTACTCCCGCAGAAGCAGAAGTTGTTACTGCAATCTGATTCGCTGGAACGTTAAAAAATTTTCCAAGTAGATCTCTTACAGTTTCCTGGTGACCAGCCCAGTCGCCCCAAGCAGAACCTTTAAGCTCTAGAGTTTTTAAGTAAGCATCAAAACTACCTTTTACGCTATCTGCAAGTGCGCCTTGGGAACAGGTATTCATGTAAGTCACGTGATCAAAGACTTTGAAATCTGATCGGTAGAGTGCAGCCAAATCTGTGGAAGTGTTAACAGCCAAGGTAGATCCTCCGTCAATAGTTATAATCTCGTTTTAACAATGTGCCTAGTCTGCAACAGATGCCTTATAAAAACTAGTTCTAATCGTGTTTTATTCTGTTTCTACATAACCAGGGGCTGGTCTGCCATCTGGATAATATGCCGCCGCGGGTGAACCTTGTGGCCGAAAAATTCCTAACAACCAGAGGTCTTCGGTGCCACTGTTAACAATCGAGTGAAGCAATCTTGGAGTAATACTGAAAGTTGATCCACTTGAGATGTCTTGGTTTACGCCATCTACCGCAACACTTCCGACGCCACTTACGATATGGCAGATCTCATCGTAAAGATGATAATGATCCGGCGCTCCTGAAGGTGGAATAAAACCAATAAACATTGTTGCTGCAGCTGAGCCTTTGCTTGCATCAAAGAGCACTTCAAATTCTCGACTACCAGTTGCGGTTCCTTTATTACTAACGCCTTGTTTTATATGGCGTTGAAAAGTTTCAGTGGGGCTACTCTGTTTTCTAGCAAACGGTCCCGTAACCGGTATGCAAACTTCTAGCGCAACAAGATCGCTCCCATGGGCCCAGAAAAAACTTTCACCACTCTTTATATGAACAGCACTGCCTTCACTTACTTGCACACTGTTATCAATATCGCTACCAATAATTTCAAGGCTCGCACTTCCAGATCGAACATAAATCAAAGTGTCGCAATCCGTGGATCCCTTTGGCGAAGCGTTGCCAGTTAGGTGAATTTCGGTGGCGGTCATGCCTTCGGCATAAGTTCCGGACTTAATCAATGAGAAGCACTGGCCTTGGCCTCGCGCAGATACATCATCTGACGCTAAAGTGCTCGCGTTGAATACTTTGCCTGGCTCCATAACTTGAAAGGTAGCGCATAAATGAAAGTTTTTAAACATGCAAGTGCAATTTGGAATGGCACTGTTCCTGCGGGAACGGGATCGATGAAGCTTGGTAGAGCCGGAGAAGTTCTGCCATTTTCACTTAAGTCACGAGTTGAAGATGTCCCAATGACTAACCCAGAAGAATTAATCGGAGCAGCTCATGCAGGTTGTTTTTCAATGGCACTTTCTAGTCTGATTGAAGAAGAGGGCAAAGTTCCAGGAACAGTTGAAACTTCAGCAAAGGTAACTCTTGAACAGAGAGATGATGGGTTTTGGATTAGTGAAATTAATTTAATAACCAGAGGATCTAATCAGGCAATGACAAATGATGAATTTGTTGCACTTGCTGAGAAGGCAAAGATAACCTGCCCGGTATCAAAACTTTATTCATCAGCAACCATAACCCTGGATGCTGCGCTCGCTTAATACATATAAATTACTTGCGGGTAATGGCGGGTAGGTGACGGTCGTCAAAAATGTTGCCTACCTCTCAATACAATTCACGTGTATCCCTTGTAGTGCCGTAAATAGCCGGTGATAAGGTTAACCAATGAGCCAGACCAGTGCAGGCGCGAGATTTCGTAAAGCCCTTACTGAAGAATCCCCGCTCCAAATTATTGGAACAATAAATGCAAACCACGCACTTTTAGCAAAGCGTGCAGGATTTAAAGCAATCTATCTTTCGGGTGGTGGCGTAGCAGCAGGCTCACTTGGTATTCCTGATTTAGGAATCACTGGACTTGAAGATGTGTTGGTAGATGTACGTCGCATAACAGATGTTTGCGATACCCCACTTCTTGTAGATATCGATACCGGTTTTGGTGCATCAGCATTTAACATCGCGCGCTCTGTTCGCTCAATTAATAAGGCGGGCGCCGCAGCCATTCATATCGAAGATCAAGTTGGTGCAAAGCGTTGCGGTCACCGACCAAATAAAGAATTAGTTAGCAAGGCAGAGATGGTTGATCGTATTAAGGCAGCAGTAGATGCTCGAGTTGATGGCTCATTTGTAATCATGGCGCGCACAGATGCGCTTGCAGTTGAAGGAATTGATGCGGCTTTAGATCGCGCGAATGCATATATTGAAGCGGGCGCCGATGCCCTGTTTCCAGAAGCTATAACTGACCTTCCAACTTACAAGAAATTCACTGATGTTATAAAAGTGCCAGTTCTTGCAAACATTACAGAATTTGGTTTAACGCCGTTATTTACAACTACTGAACTTGCAAGTGTTGGAGTTGGGATTGTGCTTTACCCACTTTCTGCATTTCGAGCGATGAATAAAGCGGCAGAAAAGGTGTATGAAACCGTTCGCAAAGATGGCTCACAAAAAGCAGTCTTAGACACGATGCAGACTCGCGAAGAGCTTTATCAAAGAATTAATTATTACGAATATGAAAATGCACTTGATAAGTTACTAGGGAACGGAAATGAAAAAGAATAATGAGCGATTCGCCAAAAATTGAGTTCAAACCTAAGAAATCTGTAGCTCTATCTGGCGTAACTGCAGGAACTACCGCACTTTGTTCGGTGGGGAAAAGCGGAAATGATCTTCACTACCGCGGCTATGACATTCTTGATTTAGCAGCAAGCTGTGAATTCGAAGAAGTTGCATTCCTATTAATCCACGGAAAACTACCAATTAAGAGCGAATTAACCGCATACAAGGCAAAGTTGAAATCACTTCGCGGCCTTCCAACTACTGTTAAGAAAGTTCTCGAAGCACTTCCTAAAACAGCGCATCCAATGGATGTTATGCGAACCGGTGTTTCTGCGCTCGGTTGCGACGCCCCAGAATCTTTAGTTCACACTCCAGAAGAAGCTAAAGAAATTGCCGATCGTTTAGTTGCTTCATTTGGATCGATGCTGCTCTATTGGTACCACTTTGCTAACAGCGGTAAGCAGATAGATGTTGAAACCGACGATGATTCCGTAGGCGGCCATTTCTTACATATGTTGCATGGCACTGCGCCAAGTGATGAATGGGTTAAGGCAATGCACGTCTCACTAATTCTTTATGCAGAGCATGAATTCAATGCATCTACATTTACCGGACGCGTAATTGCAGGAACCGGATCAGATATTTTTGCGGCAATAACTGGCGCAATCGGCGCACTTCGTGGGCCAAAGCATGGTGGTGCAAATGAAGCTGCACTTGAAATTCAAGAACGTTACTCAAACCCTGATGAAGCTGAAAAAGATATTCGGGCCCGAGTTGAAAGAAAAGAAGTTGTAATTGGTTTCGGACATCCGGTTTATACAATTTCAGATCCGAGAAACGTTGTTATTAAATCTGTTGCTCGTGGCTTGAGCGAAACTGCTGGCGATTTAAAACTTTACAATATCGCCGAACGAATTGAATCTGTGATGTGGGATGCTAAAAAGATGTTCCCAAATCTTGATTGGTTTTCTGCAGTCGCCTACAAAACTATGGGAATCCCAACCGCCTTCTTCACGCCAATATTCGTAATCTCTCGCACAACTGGATGGGCAGCACATGTGATTGAACAACGAATCGACAATAAAATTATTCGCCCAAGTGCGGATTACACGGGCCCAGAAGATCTGGAATTCGTACCAATAGAGAAAAGATAGGGTCATACGTGTCATCACATATCGTAAAAGTAAAACAAGAATTTGATAAAGAAATAATTGACATCGTTGATTATGTTGAGAATTATGAAATTAAGTCTGATGTTGCATACGAAACCGCTTGGAACTGCCTATTAGACACACTTGGATGTGGACTTGAAGCCCTTGAATACGATGAGTGTAAGAAATTACTCGGCCCATTAGTTCCAGGAACAATTGTTACAAATGGTGTCCGCGTTCCAGGGACTAATTATGAATTAGATCCAGTTCAAGGGGCATTTAACATCGGCGCAATGATTCGCTGGTTAGATTTTAATGACACCTGGCTCGCAGCTGAATGGGGACACCCTTCAGATAACTTGGGTGGAATTCTTGCTACTGCAGATTGGCTTTCTCGTGCTGCTGTCGCAGCAGGTCGACCACCGCTAAAGATTCACGATGTTTTGACCGCAATGATTAAAGCCCACGAAATTCAGGGTTGTATTGCGCTTGAAAACTCGTTTAACAAAGTTGGACTAGACCACGTTATTTTGGTAAAAGTTGCATCGACTGCAGTTGTTGCAAAGATGCTTGGTTTAACTCGCGAACAAACTTTAAATGCAGTTTCACTTGCTTGGGTAGATGGCCAGGCACTTCGCACATATCGTCACTTCCCAAATGCTGGCTCACGTAAATCATGGGCGGCCGGAGATGCAACGTCACGTGCAGTTCGACTTGCGTTGGTCGCACAAACTGGAGAGATGGGTTATCCATCTGTACTAACTGCAAAGGTTTGGGGATTTTACGATTCACTATTCCGTGGAAACCCATTTAAGTTCCAACGCGCATATGGCTCATATGTAATGGAGAACATCCTATTTAAGATCTCATTCCCTGCCGAGTTCCATTCCCAAACTGCAGTTGAAGCTGCAATGACAATTCATGGACTAATGAAAGCGGCTGGAAAGAGTGCAGCAGATATTGCAAGTGTAAAAATTAGAACTCATGAAGCTTGTATTCGAATCATCGATAAGAAAGGTCCACTCGGTAATCCAGCAGATCGAGATCACTGTATTCAATACATGGTTGCAGTCCCACTTATCTTTGGTCGCTTAACTGCTCGCGATTACGAAGATGACATCGCTTCAGATCCTGCAATTGATGCGCTCCGTGAAAAAATTGTTTGCCTTGAAGATCCAGCGTTTACTGTTGATTATCACGATCCAAGCAAGCGCTCTATTGCCAACGCACTAACAGTCGAATTCAAAGATGGTAGCAAGTTTGATGAGGTAGTTGTTGAATATCCAATCGGGCATGCACGTCGCAGAACTGATGGAATTCCACTGTTAATTGAGAAATTCAAAATCAACTTAGCTCGCATATTTAGCGCTGATCAACAGAAGAAAATTCTTGATGTTTCAATGGACTATAAGAAGTTATCTCAAATGGCGGTCAATGAATATGTGGATCTATACGTAAACAAAGAGTACAAAGCTAAATAATTACTTCTTCTTTTTAACTTCCGCCTTGCCCGCAACGCTATGGAAATAGTTAAGGGCAGGGATGGCAAGTGCATCATGAACTTTAAAGAAGCTATCCATGGCGGCAAAACCAGGCCAATTCTTCGGTAAATATTCTTTAGGGAGTCCTGGGTCAAAGTATGGAACATGTCGCCAATTAGTTAAAACTTTTGTGTAATCAATAAATGCTTCGTGTGGATCTGGTTTCGCAATCTTCTTAGTAAACCACTTCTTTAAAATTGGACGAGCGGTTGTGCTAAATGATTTATACATCACACTAATTCCATCAAGATCCCACCATTGAGCAACTGCGTTTGGTGTTGGTTGAAATGCTAAGTGATGCGCCGAAAATATGCTCATATGCTTTTCAATATTCAAAGATTTCGCAAGGGCTGTAACGTCAGCAGTTAATTGACGTGGTGCAATCCAAAGTCCACCGGTCACTTGCGCAAAACCAACTCGGATTAATCGCGAACGCAGTTGGTATCGAAGCGCGCGGTTCTTCTCTGGAATTGAAAAAGCAACTAGAACCCAACCTTCATCGCGTGGGGATTCGCGCCGTTCAAGAACTCTTGAGTCGCCGAGCTCAAAAGTCTTTCGGGCTTCAGTGCTTAACGCGTAACCTTGAATACCATTTTGGGATTTAGAAACCAAAATTCCACGTCGCTTAAATCTAGAGAGTGCACTTCGAACGGAGGCCTCGTCAACATCTAATTCAGAACAAAGTGAAACTATTGCACTTGAAGAGAGCCAGCCACCGAGTGATCGGCTATATGCGCCATAAATAGTGATTATCAAAGACTGTGGACGATTCGAGCGGTCAATTAAATCTTTCGCTTCACCTGCAAATATGCTCACCACGGCAGTAATGTTAGTGGGGTAATTTAAATAAAGAAACGCTTTAGAGAGGTAATAAATGGCCGGGGCAAGTGTTGAGATAAAAAGATTTCTAGAATGGGCTGAAACCGATGCCGCCGGACACCAACATTATTCGAGTGCATTTCGCTGGGTAGAAGAGTGCGAAGCCGCGCTGTATCGAAGCGTTGGATTGCCTTCAACTCTCTTTGGTCAAATTCCACGAGTTAAAGTTGCGATGGAATATAAACGTCGTATTTTTTTCGGCGAAGAAATTAGAACTCGACTTGAAGTTATGAGAATCGGTAACTCATCTTTAGAGTTGGCATTTACTGCACATGTAGATGACGAAATTGCAGCGATTGGTAATTATGTAATCGTGCATTCACCGAATAAAGAAGCTGGTGCTCAAAGATGGCCAGATGCTTGGCGCGCTAAATTATTTACTGAGTAAATTCGCAACCATTAAACCACTGCCACCACCAACGCCACCACCAGGCCAAGTTCCGGAACCACAAATAAATAGATTTTCGATTGGCGATTTATGGCCAGTCCATCCAGGAAGTGGTCGTAAAAAGAAGAATTGTGCAGGATGGTGACTTCCACCAAGTGAATCACCTTTAATTAAATTAGCGTTATAACGTTCCAAATCTGTTGGAGTTAAAACTTTTCTGGAAAGTATTTTCTCTTTAAAACCAGGCGCGTATTGCTCAATGTTTTCGATTATTTGGTCAGCGTATTCTTCGCCAACTTGGTCCCAAGTTGTTCCAGTAATCTCTAGTGGCAATACTCGAACTTGAATCCAAAGAACATGTTTTCCTTCTGGTGCACGAGAGGGATCACTTACTGTTGGTTGTCCGATAACTAGCGCAGGATTTGTAGGAAGTTTTCCAGCAGCAGCAACGGTGTAAGTCATTGCTAAATCATCAACATATGGTGCGATATGAACATAGTTAAAACCGCGCGCTTCAGAAGCTTTCCAATCAGGTAAGTCACTTAAAGCTAGATGAATCATCATTGTTCCAAGGCCAGGGCGGAAATTCTTAATTTTCGCGACCTCTGGTTTTTCTGCTTCGTTCTTCGGCAACAAATTCGGAATCAGCGCTGGATTAACATTTGCAATAATTTTTGTAGCTTCATAAACCTTGCCATCAGCAGTCTTAACGCCAATTGCTTTTCCGTTATTGGTAAGTATTTCAGTTACTTTTGCGCCGGATACAAGAGTTCCACCATTCTCTTTTATTACTGCAACCAGTGCTTTGATTAGGTTATCTGCGCCACCCTTACCAAGGACCATTCCAAATTCTTGGCCACCGATTGATTCCAAGAACGAGAATAAAGCGCCACCTGAAATATCTGGACCATAATCAAGATGCATTCCCCAAATAGCAGCAAGCGCTTTAGTTTCTGGATGCACAAAATGTTCATCGGTAAATGCTCTACTTGACTGCAATAACAATCTAATTAAATCAAAGAGTCCCTGTGTTCCAATTGCCCGCCAAGTTTTGTAAAGTGATTTAGCAGCAGCAAATGAAGGAAGCTCGGTTCCTAATATTGGAAAGAGATGTGGTGCAAGTGCGCCAAGTTTCGCTGTTAAAGACTTCCAAGATTCTACGTCTCCCGGTGCAACGCGGGTCAAAGTTGCAATATTTGCATCTCGATCCATAACTATGCCGATTGATTTACCATCAGGAAAGACAGAGCAATACGGTTTTGCAGATGGAACAAATTCCAAACCGTTGCGAATCAAATCGTCTTTAAGGGCAGCCATAACGCCACCACCAGCAAACAAACTTAAATTAGTTGCAAAGAGGTCGTGTTTGAATCCTGGCAAGGTAACTTCCTCGGTACGCACTGCGCCACCAAATTCGGTTGCACTCTCGAGAACGGTTACAGATTTACCCTTTTTAGCCAGTAGCGCTGCTGCGCTTAATCCATTGATCCCAGATCCTATAACTACGATTTTTGACATGCGCTACCTTCTCACGATTATTGACGGTCGGACAATACCCGCAATAGATTTCGGTCATGACAACATCAGAAAAGTTCGACGCAATCATTATCGGCAGCGGTATTAATTCACTTGTTGCCGGCGCCGTTTTAGGTAAGGCGGGATGGAAAGTTTTAATTTGCGAGCGGAACGATAGCGCTGGTGGTGCAATAAAAACCGAGCAGGCGACACTTCCGGGATATACCCACGAATTACTTTCTAGTTGGCATCCACTCTTTGTTGGCGGTCCAGCATATGCAGATCTAAAAGAAGAGCTAGATAAGCGTGGTTTAGTTTATAAAAACACGGAACTTCCAACAGGTGTCGTATGTAGTGATGGAACCGCGATTTTATCTACCAATCCTGAAATAACCGGCGCTGAATTTGCGCGAATTGGTGATGGCGATTCTTGGTCACAAATGATGGCGGAGTTCACTCCAAAATTAGATTTAGCATTTGGTTTGCTTGGCGCAGATCTATGGCGAAAGTCTTCATTAAAGCTTGCGCAATTAGCACGTAAAAGATTTGGAAATCGCGGATTAGTTGCAGTGGGAGCAGAGTTATTGGAACCCGCAGCACCTTGGCTAGATCGACAATTTAAATCACCAGTGAGTAAAGCGTTACTCGCGCCATGGGCGCTTCATAATGGACTTGGCCCAGATGATGCAAGCAGTGCATTTATAACCAAAGTGATTTCGGCCGCCGTTGCATTTGGCGGAATGCCAGTTCCTGTTGGTGGTGGAATTAAATTAGTAGAAGCGTTAACTTCGATTGTTACAGATGCTGGTGGAAAGCTAATAACAAAAGCAGATGTAGTTAAAGTAGTTGTAGAAAATAATCGCGCGACCGGGGTAAAACTTAGTGATGGCAGAACCTTCAGTGCAGGTAAAGCAGTATTGGCATCAACAACGCCACAAGCGCTCTATCAAGACTTATTAAAAGATGAGCAAATCCCAGTTGAGATAGCAACTTCTGCGAAGAATTTCCGTTACGGCCGTGCCGCAATTCAAATTCATTTAGCGCTCTCAGAACCACCAATTTGGAAGACCGATCCGCGCATGAAAGATGTTGCAATCGTTCACGTTTTAGATGGCATTAACTCACTATCTGAATCGGTAAATGCAGCAAACCGTGGTTACCTTCCAGCCCGACCAACGATTGTTGTTGGCCAACCTTGCGCAGTTGATCCTTCTAGAGCACCAAGTGGTGCCTCAATTATTTGGATACAACTACAAGAAAATCCCCAAGTAATTAAAGGTGATTTAGCAAATGAAATTAATCCTGGCGATGGAACTTGGAACGAAGAGCGCCTAACTGCGTATGCAAATCGCGTTCTAGAACAACTCGGAACTGAAATAACAAACCTTAAATCAGCAACAGTCGCAAAGATTGTTCTGGGGCCACGTGAAATTGAGGCAATGAATAAGAATCTTGTTGGCGGAGATCCTTACGCCGGAGATTGTCGAATAGATCAATATGCACCTTGGCGTCCATTATCTTCAGCAACCGGTCACCGCACTCCAGTAAAAAACCTTTGGCATATTGGTGCATCAACTCATCCGGGCCCAGGCCTTGGTGGTGGATCTGGATTTTTAGTAGCAAAAAGATTAACCAAGAAGCGATTTGGAAAATAAAAAAAAGCCCGCCAACAACTTGGCGGGCTTTTTAACTTTTAGCTATTACTTTGAAACTAGGGCAAATACTCTTGTAGGTGAACCTGAACCACCAACAATTTTCAGTGGTGCTGCAATAACAATTGCACCAGTTGTTGGCAACTTATCTAGGTTACGAAGTTGAGTTAGACCGTACTTATTGTTTCCAAGTAGGTAGTTGTGGCAAGGGAATGGAACATCCATTCCAAATGCGCCGCCAGCATCGATACCAACAGTTTCAACACCTAATCCAAGGATGTCGCGCTTTGTTGCAAGAAACTCGGCACATGCAGGTGGAAGTCCTGGAGTATGTGGACCATTCTCATCCGCATTCGCAAATGCCTTTGGATCGTCACCAAACTTTGACCAACCTGTGCGGAATAGAACCCATGCACCCTTTGGTATTTGGCCGTTAACCTTTTCCCAAGCTTCGATATGTGAAACTTCAAGAAGAAAATCAGGATTAGCTGCTGCTTCTTTAACGAAATCTAAAACAACTGCAGGACCTACAAGACGTTGTGGCGGAATTGAAGCAACATCATCGCCATCTTTTCCGGTGATCCAGTGGTTAGGAGCATCTAAGTGAGTTCCAGTGTGTTCACCGGTATGAAAGTTATTCCAATACCAAGCTGGTCCACGATCGTCATACTTAGAAATTTCTTCTAACTGAAATGTTGCAGTCTGACCGAATGGTTCTGGAAGAACCAAAATTGGTGTACCTGAATGTAGTGGCGCTGTTAGGTCAACGACCTGAACTGCTCCAGAAACCAGATCATTTGCTAGGGCATTTAGATTTGCCATTTATGTGCTCCTTCTTATTATCCTTGTTATCGGTTTAAGCCTTCCGCGCTTTGGGCATCGCAGGGGATTGAGATTAGCCGTGTGCTGGCCTAATTTCTAGGTTTGACGACCGTCAATTTCAAACGCGATTTACCCCACACCTATTCTGAGCGAAATCTCCTAGACAGGTCAGAGTGCGCATGCAACGATTACCTAGTATTTTTCCCTCTAAAGGGAAGTCCTTCGGGGCCGGTAAAGTTTTAAAAGGAGAGAAATGGCTGAACGCTCGTTTGCCACTGAAGTTGGAAAACTTCGCGCTGGCGCAGGCGAAGAATTTTTTGGCGAAGGAATTCTTGCTGTCACTAAAGCACTTCTACAATCTGGTGTTTCCTATGTCGGCGGTTACCAAGGCGCACCAATTTCCCATTTAATGGATGTATTGGGCGATGCGAAAGAAGTTCTTGACGAGTTAGGTGTGCACTTCGAAAACAGTGCATCAGAAGCAACAGCTGCAGCATCACTTGCAGCCTCAGTTTATTATCCACTTCGAGGCGCAATAACTTTTAAATCTACAGTTGGAACAAACGTGGCATCAGATGCGCTCGCAAACCTAGCATCAGGTGGAGTTACTGGTGGCGCACTAATTATTGTTGGTGAAGATTACGGCGAAGGTTCATCGATTATGCAAGAGCGTTCACATGCATTTGCAATGAAATCTCAAATTTGGTTATTAGATCCAAGGCCAAACCTGACAGCAATTGTTGATTCAGTTGATATTGGATTCCGATTGTCTGAAGCAAGTAATTCACCAGTAATGCTTCAACTTCGATTACGTTCTTGCCACCTACATGGTCGATTTATTGCAAAAGATAATGTGAAGCCAGAATTTACCTTGCGCGATGCGATGGAAAATCCGCTGCGGGATACAAACAGAATTGTTCTTCCACCTGCAAGCTTTATGCACGAGCAAGAGAAGGTTACGAAGCGTTGGCCTGCTGCGGTTAAATTTATTAAAGATAATAAGATCAATGAATTCTTTGCAGATGGAACTCAAGACTTTGGAATCGTCATGCAAGGTGGGCTATACAACACAGTAATTCGTTCACTTCAACTTCTTGGGCTCTCTGATGTTTACGGTAATAGCAAGATTCCGCTTTATATTCTTAACGTTACCTATCCAATAGTTGATGATGAAGTTGTTGAATTTGCTAAGAGCAAGAAGGGCATTCTTCTTGTTGAAGAGGGCCAACCTGATTACATCGAGCAGAATATAAATGCCATTCTGCGTCGTGCCGGAGTCCATACCGCGCTCCACGGTAAAGATTTGCTACCTATTGCCGGCGAATACACACCTGCTTCAGTTACTAAAGGAATTTTAGAATTCGTTAAGAAATTTGGTCCAGAACTATTAGATCAAAATAATCTGCCAGCAATTGTTCGCCCAGATGGCGATAAGCCAAACTCAATTAAATCTGTTGCTCCTACAGAACAAATTCACGGTCGTCCACCATCATTTTGTACCGGATGTCCAGAACGACCAATTTTCACTGCTCTTAAATTGGCCGAAAAAGAGACTGGCAAGCATCATATTTCTGCAGATATTGGTTGCCACCTATTTTCAATTTTGCCACCATTTAATATCGGTGCAACGACTATGGGTTATGGACTTGGTGCCGCAGGCGCATCAGCGCTTCACGATTTAGACAGCGATAAGCGAACTATCAGTTTTATGGGCGACGGTGGTTTTTGGCACAACGGATTAACCAGCGGAATTGGAAATGCGGTTTTCAATAAGAGCGATGGTCTAGTTGTGGTTGTAGACAATGCATACAGCGCAGCTACTGGTGGCCAAGATATTCTCTCATCATCAGCATCCAGTGAAATTAGATCTACAAAACATCCAATTGAACGTGCAGTTCGTGGAATCGGTGTCGAGTGGGCCAAGACAGTTTCAAACACATTTAAAGTGCATGAAATGAAAAATATATTTAAAGATGCGTTAACAACAAAAGAGCTAGGACCAAAAGTTATTGTTGCGCAGAGCGAATGCACGCTTAACAAAACCCGACGCGAACGCCCACTTATGGCCAAGCGTGTTAAAGAGGGTAAGCGCGTAGTTCGTGAACGCTTTGGAGTAGATCCAGATACTTGTACCGGTGATCATTCTTGTATTCGTTTAAATGGTTGTCCTTCCTTAACTATTGCAGCGAACCCAGATCCAATGCGAAAAGATCCTGTTGCAACAGTCCTAAACACTTGTGTGGGGTGCGGTCTATGTGGTGAAGCAGCGCATGCCGCTGTTTTGTGCCCTTCTTTTTACAAGACTTCAATAATTAGCAATCCATCTATCTGGGATCGCACGAAGTTAAGGTTCCGCAATTTAATTATTGGCGCCTTACAAAACGGTATTGAACGACGTCTTGTGGGAATTGATGCCTAATTTAAATACCCCGCACAATCGTCCGATAACTCTTGCGTTACTTGCAATGGGTGGCGAGGGCGGCGGTGTTTTAGCAGATTGGGCCATTGATATGGCCGAGCACAATGGTTTCTTTGCACAGACAACATCAGTACCAGGAGTTGCACAACGTACCGGTACAACTGTTTATTACTTAGAATTTTTCCCAGATGATGGTGCTGGAAAACCTGGAGTTCATGAACCAGTTCTAAGCACAATGGCAACACCAGGAGAAGTAGATATTGTTGTTGCTTCAGAGCTAATGGAAGCCGGGCGCGCAATCTTTAGAGGTTTCGTAACATCAGATATCACAACCTTTATTACCTCAACACATCGCGTTTACTCAATGACTGAACGAACATCAATGGGCGATGGCCGCGTTGATTCTGAAGAAATTATGAAATCAGCAAGAGCTGCAGCCAAGAAATTTATTTCAGCGGATTTTGCAAAGGTTGCCGAAGAATCTGGCAGCGTTATCTCAGCAGCGCTATTTGGTGCTATTGCTGGAAGCGGTGCACTTCCATTTCCTAAAGAACAATTTGCGGCAGCAATTGAACGCGGCGGTGTTGGTGTAAAAACATCGATGGCAGCATTTGATAAGAGTTATGAGATTTCGAAACAAATAGTCACAGATTTAGATAAACCAGCCAGCGCTGGAGTTTCAATTCAAATTGGTAAGCGTCCAGTTGAACCAGGTGAAATAAGCGCTGAAGAAGAGTTAGCAATTATTAAAGATCCAGCATCAGTTGTTGGCGCAAAGTTAAAGAGCCATGCCGCACAAGTTAAAGCAGATTTCCCAGAACCAGCCCGCGTTATGGCAATCAACGGCGTGAAGCGCACCGCCGATTATCAAAGCCTGGCCTATGCCGATCGCTACTTATCTAGACTTTCAAAGATCAGAGAAGTAGAAGCAAAATTCGGTAACGGAACCGCGCAATTATTAAATGAAACCGCTCGCTACACCGCGCTCTGGATGACCTATGAAGACACAATCCGCGTCGCCGATTTGAAAACTCGTCGCTCACGTTTCCAACGAGTTAGCACTGAAGCGAGAATTGGCGCCGAACAAATTATGGAAGTACGGGAATACCTACACCCAATGTCCGAAGAAATAGCTGACACACTTCCCACGCCAATAGGCAAATGGATTTTGCGTACTAAGCCAGTTACAAAAACAATTGAGAAAATAAGCGAAAATGGAATCATTCTAAATACCGCATCAATCAGTGGCTATTGCCTTCTTTATTTTGTTGCTCGGTTAAAACCTATTCGTCCAAGATCGCTTCGTTTCAATCTTGAACAAGAACGTATCGAAACCTGGCTAGCTAAAATTACAGAGCTAGCTCCGATAAATTACGAACTAGCTTGCGAAATTGCCGAGTGCGCAAATGTAATTAAGGGTTACGGCGAAACTCATCGTAATGGCTGGCGCAATTTCACTTCAATCATGGTCGAAGTTGATAAGGTCTCAAGCAATTCAGATGCCGCTTCTCGCATTAAAGAACTCCGTATCGCCGCACTTGCTGACGAAGACGGAACAAAATTACGTAACTATCTAAACGTTTAAACTTCACCAAATATTTGAGTTATCTGCTCAAAGGACATTGCGCCCTTTGCTGCAGCAGCTTGTTGTTTCTCGCGTTCTAAGTTTCGCTCTAACTGAATCTTTGCCGCAACATATTGCTTTGGCCAAGGAACATCGGCATATCCACTCTTTGCGCCTTCTGTAAGAATCCATGCTGGGTTTGCAAGATGTGGTCTAGCAACTGCACATAAATCAGCGCGACCAGCAGCAATGATTGTGTTTGCATTATCTGCTTCAAAGATGGCTCCAACTGCAATAGTTGCAATATTTGCTTGATTACGAATGCGATCAGCGAAAGGTGTTTGGAACATCCGACCATAAATCGGTTTTTCCTTCTTGCTTACCTGACCCGAAGAACAGTCGATAATGTCGGCGCCAGCGGCTTTAAATGCTTTTGCGATATCGACAGCATCAGCGGGCATGATTCCACCAGGGGTCCAATCATGTGCCGAGATTCGAACACTTATTGGTTTTCCTTGTGGCCAAACTTCACGAATCGCTTTAAAGATTTCGATTGGGAAGCGCATTCTGTTTTCGAGCGATCCGCCATATTCATCTGTGCGTTGATTGGTAAGCGGTGAGATAAATGCAGAAAGTAAATAACCGTGAGCCGCGTGGAGTTCTAGCCAATCGAAACCGGCTTTATCTGCATCCTTAACTGCGCGAATGAAATCTGCCTTAACGCGATCCATATCTGCGCGATTCATCTCGCGTGCAGTTTGGGAAACACCTTCAACATATTGTTGTGGTGAAGCCGAAATAATCTCCCAGTTACCTTCCTTGAGTGGTTGATCTATTCCTTCCCACGCAAGTCGAGTTGATGCCTTGGCACCCGCATGACCAATCTGCATTCCAATTTTTGCTTCAGAGTTCGAATGAACGAAATCAACTATGCGAGTCCAACCTGCTAAATGTTCTGGCTGATACATTCCAGGACAGCCAGGAGTAATTCGGCCATCAGCACTCACGCAAGTCATCTCAGTCATTACAAGTGCTGCGCCACCCATTGCACGAGCGCCAAGGTGAACTAAGTGGTAATCGGAAGGCAAACCATCAACGCAAGAATATTGCGCCATCGGCGAAACAACTATGCGGTTCTGAAGAACAACATCGCGAACTTTAAACGGGGTAAACATTGGTGGAATATGTGCGCCATTTTTAGGAAGTGGAACTCCGGCATCAGCAAAAGCTTTAGTCGCAAACCATTTTTCGTAATCTTCAACAAACTTGGCATCTCGTATTTTCAAGTTGTCGTGAGAGATTCTCTGGCTACGAGTTAACAATGAATAGTTAAATTGTTCTGGCTCCATATGGGTGTACTGCGCAGCATTTTCAAACCATTCCATTGCATTCTTTGCGGCGCTCTGGATCTTAATAACCTCAACTCCACGAATAGCTTGGTAATCCGCAAGGATTTCCGGCATGGTTCGACTACCTGCTTCGCTCATAAACTTCGATAAATCAATCGCATCTTCCATGGCCAACTTTGTGCCAGACCCGATAGAGAAGTGAGCGGTGTGAGCAGAGTCGCCCATCAATACAACTGGAACTTGCTTGCCATTAATATCGTTCCATTGGGTCCAGTTTTCGCAGATTACCCGAGGGAACTGAATCCAGTTAGTAGAACCGCGAAGGTGGCTGGCATTGCTCATCAACTTTGCACCTTCTAAATCTTTTGCGAATAATTTCTCGCAGAACGCAATTGCTTCTTCCTGGTTCATATCTTCTAAGCCGGCTTTTCTCCAAACATCTTCCGGAGTCTCGATAATAAATGTTGATGTGTCGCCATCGAATTGGTAGACGTGTGCCTGGAACCAACCAAATTCGGTTTCTTCAAATATAAAGGTAAAGTCCTTGAAAATTTTCTTAGTTCCAAGCCAAACGAATTTACAAACTCGGGTATCAATATCTGGCTTAAAGGTATCTGCATATCTGGTTCTGATTGCTGAATTCAAACCGTCAGATGCAATTATCAAGTCGGCACCATATTCAGCGGCAATCTCTTGATCATCTTTAACATCAGTTTCGAAAACTAATTTAACGCCAAGTTCTTCACATCTTTCTTGCAAAATATTTAGCAAACGCTTACGGCCGATTCCGCAGAATCCATGGCCGCCCGAAATCATGCTCTTGCCCTTTATCCGGACATCGATGTCATCCCAGTGGTTGAAGGATTGAAGAATGGTTTTGGCAGTTGGTTCGTCAGCACGGACAAAGTTTGAGAGAGTTGCATCAGAGAAAACGACGCCCCAACCAAATGTGTCATATGGTCGGTTACGTTCGATGACTGTAATTTCGTGAGTTGGATCCTGCTTCTTCATTAATATTGAAAAATAAAGTCCAGCAGCTCCGCCACCAATACAAACAATCTTCATCTTCTAATCCATTGCCCCTCGATAAAACTGTCCAAAAGGCATGACAGTTATTTGACTATCGTCAATAATAGGCGAGGCAACCTCTTATTGCCACCCGAAAGAAGGCATTGGTTTTGGAGGTTTTGGGAGTTAAGGTTAGGCACATGAATACCGATCGCTTCAGTGGCAAAAGCATTTTAATCACCGGTGGAGCCGGCGGACTTGGCAGTCAGATCGCCAGAAGTGTCATCGCCCAAGGTGGAAAAGTTGGGATTCTCGATACAAATGACGCCGCTATTCAAACTCTCGTTTCAGAACTCACCGCAACTGGCGGAATCGCCGCCGGACAAAAAGTAGATGTGCGCGATTCGAAATCTGTAGATGCTGCTGTAAATGAATTGGCAAAAGCACTCGGAAGCGTGGATGTTTTAATTGCCGCTGCCGGTGGTTCGCTCGGTACACCAAGAGATCTTGATAATATTTCAGATGATGATTTTGATTTGGTCTTGGATGTAAATGTAAAAGGCACATTTAATTGTGCGCGTGCGGTAATTCCACATATGAAAAAAGCTGGCGGCGGATCGATAGTTACTTTTTCATCTATTGGCGGCAGAAGTGCAAGTCCAGTTACCGGAGTTCCATACGCAACGGCTAAAGCAGCGATTCTTGGTCTGACTCGTCGACTAGCAAAAGAAGTTGGCGAATTTGGAATTCGAGTAAATGCAATTGCTCCTGGATTGTTTTTAACAGATCGATTAGAAGGCATGTTTAACGAGATGAGTAAATCTGATCAAGCAGAAGTGATTGATGCGATTCCACTTGGAAGAATGCCAAATCTTCAAGAGTGTGTTGATCCTGTTTTATTTCTTGCCAGCAATGAATCCTCATACATAACCGGAACCGTTTTAGATGTTAACGGTGGCCGGCTGATGCCCAACTAAAAGAAGGAAGAGAAAATGGCATACGGTCCTGATCAGATATTAGAAGGCGCAGGAAATTCGGATTACGAGCGTTACATTCGGACAGTTGAGTTATTAAATCTGCAACCACGACCTGAAACCTGGAAGCACCGTGATGAATTGCTATTTACCGTGGTTCACCAGAGTTCAGAACTTTGGTTAAAACATTGCACCGCAGAAGCGATTCAAGCAGTTGAATTTTTAAAGAAAGATGAAATCAGAGCTGCACTTCGCTTATTCCCGCGAATGATGTTGGATATTAAGTATTGCCATGATTCCCTAGACATGTTGGAACAGATGTCGCCCTGGGATTATCAACAAGTTCGGCGTGCACTTGGACACGGTTCCGGCTTTGATTCACCAGGGATGAATTCGATTCGCAAGGCCATCCCAGCGTTGGGCGTTGAGTTTAAGCGATTGCTCGCGGCAGCCAACTTGGATCTGGTTCAACTCTTTGTTCGTCATACCGAGTTTGAAGATCTTTATCTATTGGCCGAAGCACTAGTCGAACTCGATGAACGTATGTATATGTGGCGCCATCGCCATTTCAAAGTTGTCGAAAGAAGTATTGGGCTAAAAGTTTCAGGAACTCAAGGAACTCCAGTTGAAATCCTGGCGCGGCTAAATAGCTTTACATTCTTTCCAGAACTTTGGGATGCCCGAACCGACCTTACAAATTATGCAATTGCCGAAGAAGGCGAAAACTAATTCTTTCGGAATTTTGAATAGTCAGGTGCGCGCTTTTCAGTAAAAGCAGCGCCACCTTCTTTTGCTTCATCTGTCTTTGTATAAAGATCAAGCACATCAAAAGCCAGTGATTGAATTCCCATAATGTGATCCGAATCGGCATTGAAAGAATGTTTCAGTGCTTTAAGTGCAGTAGGAGATAGCGCAGCAACTTTCTTTGCCCACTCCATTGATGCTGCCATTAATTGATCTGGTGCAACAACTTTATTGACTAAGCCCCAACGTTCTGCAGTTTCTGGATCGTATTGCTCGCAGAGAAACCAAATTTCACGAGCCCGCTTTTCGCCGACAACGCGTGCTAAATAAGCAGAACCAAATCCGGCATCAAAAGAACCAACACGTGGACCAACTTGTCCAAACTTTGCATTGGTAGATGCAATTGAAAGATCGCAGAGCACGTGCAGAACATGTCCACCACCAATTGCGAAACCATTTACCGCAGCAATTACTGGCTTTGGAATTGCTCTAATTAATTTATGTAGTGATTCAATTTCAAACATCCCGGTTTCAGTTTCACCATAACCGCCGGTTTCAGCGCGCTCTTTCTGATCGCCGCCAGTGCAGAAAGCCTTCTCGCCAGCGCCAGTCAAAATCACAGCGCCAACTTCTTGATCTACCCAGGCATATTTAAATGCTGCAAGAAGTTCATCAACTGTGCGGCCTCGAAGTGCGTTGTAGCGATCTGGTCGGTTGATAGTAATAATCCCCACGCCACTATCGGTTGCGTAGGTAATGTCAGTGAAATCTTTAATTGCAATCATGTGCGCACTTTACCCTTTCACTTCTACAACTATGGCAACACCCAAACCAACACCAATACACGCAGCAGCAATACCGATTCCGCCACCTTGACGTTTTAATTCTCGAGCACAATCAACCACAACACGGGCGGCAGATGCACCAACTGGGTGACCAATTGCAATCGAACCACCATTGATATTTACCTTAGCCACATCAATTTCTGGGACTTCATGTAAAACCGTCAGAACCATAGATGCAAAAGCTTCATTGATTTCCCAAACTTTAATATCACTCATCTTCTTACCAGTGCGGGCAAGCACTTTATGAATGGCAGAAATTGGAGCCAAAGTAAATTCATTTGGATTAGTTGCTGTTACTTGGGCACCAAGAATGCGACCAATTCCATCAAGCCCTAAATTATCTGCACCAGCGCGATCAGTAATTAGCATCGCAACACTTCCATCATTTAACGGAGATGAGTTGCCGGCAGTTCCTGTTCCATTTTCTGAAAAGACAGATGGGAGCGCAGCTAATTTTTCCAACGTGCTATCTGCGCGAATTGATTCATCCATAGTTACTTCACCAAATGGAACAACAAATCCGTCGTGTAATTTCTTTTCCCATGCAGCGGCAGCCAATTGGTGTGAACGATGAGACCATTCATCTTGTGCTTGGCGCGAAATATTAAATCGCGTCGCAACTTCTTCAGAACATCTACCCAAACTCGCGGTCCAATGTGCAGGGAACAAAGGATTTGTAAGTCGCCAACCAACTGTTGATTGGTTGTAAACCGGATTGGTGGGCTCTTCTTTACTTGTGCGTTCAACAATCCAAGGTGCTCGGCTCATTACTTCGACGCCACCAGCAACAATGTAATCGCTGTCACCACTTCTAATTGCGCGCGATGCTTGGATTATTGCTTCAGCACCAGATCCACACAATCTATTAATAGTTACACCAGGAATAGTTTCAGGGAAGCCAGCAAGCAAAGAAGCCATGCGTGCAACATTTCTATTGTCTTCACCAGCACCATTTGAATCACCGATCATCACATCATCAATGCGGTTCAAATCAAGCTTTGAAACTTTCTTAGCAAGAGCGGCGAGTGTGAATCCGAGTAAATCATCTGGGCGAACTTTAGATAAACCGCCAAAATATCGGCCAAAGGGGCTCCGAACTGCTTCCGCAATGATTACTTCCCTCTGGTTCATATGTCGTATTATTGCCTATCGAAAGAAATACGTAAGCCCTATTTTCAATATGATTTGCAGAGGATCGGAGAATTCATGAGCAGCACCCCGCTCCGAGTTCTAGTTACAGGTGCAAGTCGCGGAATTGGCGAAGCAATTGCAACTCAGTTATTAGATGCCGGCCACAGTGTTGCACTCACCGCCAGAACTTCCAGTGATTTAGAAGCGATTGTTGCGGGCCGAACAAATAAGAATTTAATTATCCCAGCAGATGTAACTGATGCGAAGAGCGCGGATGCCGCATTAGACAAAATTATTGCGGCCTGGGGCGGAATTGATGTTTTAATCCTAAATGCGGGTGACGGCAGCGCCGCGCCAATTGATAAAACAACAGATGAAGTTTGGGAACACTCAATTGCAATTAATTTAACTGCGCCATTTCAATATTTACGAGCAGCAGTGCCAGCGATGAAGGAAGCAAAGTTTGGCCGCGTAATTGTTATCGCAAGTTCTGCTGGCCTAATTGGTGAACCAAATGTTTCGGCATATACCGCAGCAAAGCACGGAGTTATCGGTCTGGTTAAAGCTGCCGCCGCAGAATTAGGAAAGTATGGAATTACCGTAAATGCAGTCTGTCCAAGTTATGTGGACACCCCAATGACAAAGCGTTCACTTGAAGCAGCCGCGGCTCGTACTGGAAAAGATTTTAATGAAGTCAAAGCGGCACTTGAAGCAAAACAACCAAGTGGCAGATTCCTAAAACCAAATGAAGTTGCAGCAGCAGCAATCGCTTTCATCAACCTACCTAATACAACTGGCCAAGCAGAACTTCTTAAAGGAGAATAAAAATGGTTGCAAAGAAGATAAATCCAGAGAGCTTGGCCCCTGCAATTGGTTTCTCGCATGCGGTTGTAGTTGAAGGTGGCACTTTAATATTTCTTGCTGGACAAACTGCGCTAAATAAAGAGGGTGTAATAGAAGGTAACGGCATTGTTGAGCAATTTGAAAAGGTAATTACAAATCTACTTACTGCATTAAGCGCAGCGGGTGGAACACCAGACAACTTAGTTAAATTGAATATCTATTCCGTTGATCCTGCTGATTACCGAGCAAACTCACGTGAAATCGGCAAAATTTGGCAACGATTGATTGGCAAGAACTTTCCAGCAATGACTCTTGTAGGAGTAACCAGACTTTGGGATGCAGAAGCTCTCTTGGAGATTGAAGGGTTCGCAAACCTTTGATTAATAAAAGCAATTCGATTTCTGCGCTCTGGGCAGCGAAATCAGTAGCGATCATCGGCTCAACTGAACGCGTCGGTGCAATGGGCCGACTTCCTTTGGAGTACCTTCAAAAATATGGATTCTCTGGTGAAATATTTCCGGTAAATCCTAAAGGCGGAGAGATTCTTGGACTTAAGGCCTTTGATAACGTAAAAGATATTGAAAAGAAAATTGAACTCGCATTAATTATGGTTCCAGCAAATTTTGTTAAGGAAGCCGTTCAAGATTGTGCCGATGCAAAAGTTGGCGTAGCAATTGTTATGTCATCTGGTTTTGCCGAAGCCGACGAGGCCGGTGCAATCGCGCAAGAAGAATTAGTCGCAATTGCTAAAAAATCTGGAATGCGTTTAGTTGGACCAAACTGTATTGGTTCTGCTGGTGGTGCAAATAAATTAACTGCAACATTCTCGCCAGTTTTCTCTGGCCCATCCACACCACTTGAAAGTGGAAATATCGCGCTAGTAAGTCAATCTGGGGCACTTGGATATGGAATTTATTCGCTTGCAGTTGATCGAAGTTTGCCAATTGGATTTGTAGTAACAACTGGTAATGAAGCAGATGTAACTGCGCTAGAAGTTGCGGCAACTTTGGCCGAAGATAAAAACGTTGATGCAATATTGATGTATGCCGAATCCCTTGCTGATGTAACAGCGCTTCACGAAATCGCAGCAAAGAAACCAACTGCAATTTTAAAGTCTGGAAGATCTGCGGCTGGTGCAGAAGCAGCAGCGTCGCACACGGGTGCTCTTGCAACTGAAGACCGAGTTATAGATGCCGCAATTAATTCTTCGGGTGCAGTTCGTGTTGATGATGTTGAACATTTACTAGATGCCGGAAGTATCTTTGCAAGTAAGGTTTCAATGGTTGGAAATCGAGTCGCAATTATTACTACATCTGGTGGCAGTGGAATTTTAGGAACAGATGCGCTTGAAAAATATGGCTTAACACTTGCCAAACTTTCTGCTAAAACCACAGCGGCGTTAGATCAGATTGTTCCGAGCTATGGAAATACCGCCAATCCAGTTGATGTGACCGCAGCAGTTATGTCCGCCCCAGATCTATTTGAGAAGTGTGTTGAGGTTCTTGCAAAAGATCCAGAAGTAGATGCAATTGTCGCGACCTTCTGTGTTTTAGTTGGAAGCGATGTCGATCGAATTGCTAATGCACTTAGCGCTGTTCGCGGCGTTCGAGAAATTCCAGTTGTTGTAGCCAGAACTGGTTCGCAAAGTCTGGCACCTGAAGCAGATAAATTATTTAAAGCTGCGAAGTTGCCAGTATTCCCAACTCCGGAACGCGCAGTGCGGTCCCTACAAATCTTGCGGATGGCAACTAAACCGACACATAACGTTGAACGTAAACCACTTTGTAATCCTCTTCCAACACCTGCCGATAAAGCTACTGAAGATCAACTCAAAGCCGCGCTAGCTTCGGCCGGAGTTCCGGTTCCACTTTCAGTTGTTGTAGAAAATATTGATGATGCAATTTCAGCAATTGCAAAAGTTGGCGGTAGATCAGTAATGAAAGCAGTTATTCCAGGTTTGTTACATAAGAGTGAAGCTGGTGGAGTCGCCCTAGATATCAATGCCGAAAAAGCTGGAGAAACTTACCAACGGCTTTCTCATCTTGGCCCAGATAAGAATAAGAGCAACAAGGTTTTGGTTGAAACTTTTGTGCCAAAAGGTGTAGAAACTCTTGTTGGAATTACATCTAGTTCTCTCGGGAAAGTTCTAACTATCGGAGTCGGTGGAATTTTAACTGAAGTAATTTCTGATGTTTCAGTTCGCTTGCTTCCGGTCGATTCAAAAATTGTGAATGAAATGATTGATGAAACCAGACTTGCGATTCTTTTCTCCGGTGTTCGAGGTGCAGCCGCCAGCAATCGAGATGCATTTGTAGACACTGTGCTACGAATCACCGATGCAGTTATTGATTGGCCTACTGGTTGTGAGTTAGACATTAACCCCTTAACAGTTCTGCCAGATGGTGCTTGGGTGCTTGATAGCGCTTATTCACCGGCGGCAAAATCTTCTGAACGGAGCACGCACTAATGGATGTCGGCACACTTGTAGCTAGATCAACTCGCAAATATCGCGATCGAATTGCAGTTGAGAGTTCCGAAGGTGCGATGACTTACGGTGAAATCGGTTCTCGAATTTTCCAATTAGCACGTGGCTTAAAAGCACTTGGGCTTGCACCAGGAGATCGTGTTCTAGATCTTCAATCAAATCAACGCACTTACATTGAAACAGATTTAGGAATTAGCACTGCAGGTTTATGTCGAGTGGCGTTAAATTATCGCCTACACCCAAATGACTGGGTAAGAATTACAAATGACTGTGGCGCAAAAGTTTTAATTATGGATGCGAAATTTTGGGATGAATCAGCTCCAGTTCGCGAATTAGTAGACCACATAATTCTTATCCATGGTGAACATGATGGAACAACGCCTTATGAAGCGCTTTTAGCGAAGCAAGAATCACATGCATTTTCTTCCGCGATTGACCCAGATAGCATCGTTTCACTTAACTATTCATCTGGAACAACCGGTAATCCAAAGGGTGCAATTCGCACACATCGCAATCGCACTGCAAGTTTGAATAATATTGTTTCAGATATTTTAGGTCGAATTCCAAATGAAACAGATTGTTGGGTTCATGCCGGCCCAGTTACTCACACCAGCGGTCTTTTTGTTCTTCCTTATTTTACTTTTGGCGCAAAGCAAATTGTTCTAGCTAAATACGATCCAGAAGATTTTATTGATGTAATTCAAAATCGTGGTGGAAATGCAACCGCTCTTGTTCCAACAATGGTTGCCAGACTTCTTGCGGTAGATGGAATTACTAAAGAGAAGATGGCAAATCTTCGGATGCTTGGTTATGCCGGTGCACCAATGCCACCAGATCAAATTAAACAATGTCATGAACGCATCACAACAAAGATGGTTCAGTATTACGGTCTAGTTGAAGCAATCCCACCAGTTACCGTTTTAAGCGAAGCAGATCACGCACTTGGATTGTCACAAAATCCTGAACTACTTACTAGCGCAGGCAATCCTTGTGTTGGCGTGGAAATCCTTATTGTTGATGAAAATGGCAAGGAAGTTCCGGTTGGTGAAATTGGTGAAGTAATTACTAGAGGCGATCACGTCATGCGCGGTTATTACGGAGCAGCGGGACAAGATGCAACAGTTACGAAAGCAGTTCGTGATGGTTGGTTGCACACAGGCGACCTTGGCCGAATTGATATCGATAACCGGTTGTATTTAGTTGATCGCAAAGGCGACATGATTATTAGCGGTGGCTACAACATTTATCCACGCGAAATCGAAGATGTAATTGCTGAAATTCCAGAAGTATTGGAAGTCGCCGTTATGGGAATTCATGATGTCGAATGGGGTCAACGCGTAACTGCGATGGTGACGCTTGTTCCAAACACAACAGTTGATCATGCTGAACTTACAACTCGCATTCTTGAACACTGCAAATCTAGAATGGCCTCATACAAGAAGCCGAAAGATCTTCGCATTGTTGCTGAATTCCCATTGAATTCAACTGGCAAAATTGCAAAGAAGGTTTTGAAGCAACAACTCGAGGCTGAAGGAAAGTA
>CANLEG010000008.1 GCA_947489605.1 Actinomycetota bacterium | reverse complement strand
AGTTCGTTGACTACATGTGTTTGTGAGAGTCAGGACTGAGAAAGCGACTAGAACACTACGCCCGTAGAAGCCCTGATTTTGCTCTAGAGGACCCGGGTTCGATTCCCGGCACCTCCACAATGTTTTTATTTAATGACTAATGTTCCCAATAGCTTTTATCGAGCCAAATCTTTATAAATACAAAAATTGCGGCACCGATTGAAAATAATGCAATTAACACCCCGCCGAACGCTGGTCCTGTTAGCAAAATAGATGTGCCGACCATAAAGCCAATCAAAGTAAACATAAATGCCATTAATTTCTTAAACATGGTTGTCGAAGGTTTTCTAGTCGGAATCTTTAATGCAAGGAAACCAATTGGAGCGCCCAAGATTGAAATCAAGATCATTATGGTGACAAGCAAGGCGAGAGATTCCATCTCTCTAGTTTAATAAGTAATTAGGCAACTTCATCCATCGGCCGAGCCGGCACAAACCTCTTTTTTCCAAGAGGAGAGGTCCATTCACAGGAACCATCTTCAAAACTTTCAAGTTTCCAGCCCCCGTGAGTTTTCAACTGATGATGTCTTTTACATAGCACCCCGAGATTACTCCGCGAAGTTTCTCCGCCTTCTTCCCATGGAATTGCATGATCAATTTCACCCTTTACTCCCGATCTCCGACATCCAGGAAATCTGCAAGTCTTGTCTCTAGCAAGTAAAAAATCGCGTAGCGCTTGTGGTGGTAAATAACTTTCTCGACCAAAATCTAGAAGGTTTCCGGTAGTGGGATCAGTAATAAATTTTCGCCATTTTCCATCCGCGGCAAGTTCGCGAGCGACAGCTGCCGGGATTGCCCCATACCCACTTAATTGTCCTGGATTTTCACTAAGACCTAAAAGGGTTGGAAGGTCAATAGTTAAGTTAACTGTGATTGGTCTTCCATGATTCATAACTTGATCTTCATTAGTTTCTAAAAATAACGATGCAATTGCAGTCATCGCATCTGCGCGATGAGCATCCATTGGGTCCATTAAATCTGCGCTGAAATCCGTAAGATTGAAATCAACCGCATCGCTGGTTGAAGAGGATTGTGAAGTTGATGGGTAGGCGGATTGCGCGTTTGCGCGCATTCGGTGGCCATTTTTTTCTTGGAATGCGCGAAGCTTCTCTTTTGCTACTCCATTGGTTCTATAAGCCAACCGGTCAATGGCCAACATAATTGTCTGAGCATCTGCTGCCGGTAGAAAAGCAACGATTGTCGCCATTCCATTCGCATTTGGATAACAAGAAACTCTTCTCGTAGATTTCTCTTCAACAACTGCAGCTTCAAATTGATCTGGTGCAAACATCGCAATGCAAGAACGAACTTTATTAGCGACTTGAGCTGGAGTATGAAACTCTGCATGAGCAATAGCTTCGTCTTCAATCAATTTCAATACTTCTGGGGCAACTCCCTGTCGAATTAATTGTGCGCTCTCTCTAGCAATTACATTGGCATGTGCAGGGGAAATGTCACCAATTGCAAGTGCTGCTGTGGCTCCTGGTAAGAACTGGGTAAGTGTTCTTGCGACATCAATTCTTCCTTGCGCGGTGGAACTCGACATGCGTAGTGCAGTGGCAATTTCTTCACGTTCTGAGTCATCGACCCCTGAATACATTGAATCAGCGCGGCTTGGTTCGTGTCCAGCGACGATGACAATCGCATTTTGCATCCATACGTTGAACCAACCACTTTGTTTTTCAAGTGCAGCCAGGTAGTCAACTCGGCCGGCATAGTCCAAAGATTCTGGGGAGATCTTCCATAGTTCATTAACCATTTCAATTCCGGCTGGCAGGTGCAATATTTCAGCAATACGTTCTCCAAGAATGCGTTTTGCCGGAGAACGCTCATTATCGGATTGCTTTTGCATAGTTTGATTATGGTTTAGGGCACTGACATTGGAAACAAAATCGTCATCATTTTGAACAGCAAACGCAGCAGGTGTGAATATAAGTTAGCTGTTGATAACTTTCCACCAAGTGCAAAGTTAAATTCATTTGGGATAAAGCTTTACCACAATCAGTAATTTTCGGGCATAATTGCCAAATGTCCAATTCGAATGAAATTATCGCACTTAATAAACTCTTGAGTGAGATCAAAATTCTTATTGGCTCGCTTTCGATTCTAGATAAAGCGACCGAGAATAAAGATCAGAAAACTACTTTCACGGCCTTAGATGCAATTAATTTTAGAGTTCGAGAAGTTTCCAAAACCTCAACAGCCTTAGCCCTAAATGAAGCAAGTAAAGATTCGAATAACCTTTTGGCCTTACAAATAGAAGGTATCTTGATTGAACTATCTAACCCGATGCCAAATATCAAAAAATTGCACGAATTAATGGACACACAACTAGAAGCCCTCCGTAAAATGGCGTTAAGCGAGATTCTCAATCTTTCAGTTGAATAAATTCGCATTGCTTCCCTGAAACAGCGGGAAATTGTTTATGGCCAATGCGCCTGATGTCCTAGACTTACCGCATGTCAAAAGTCCTTGCATCCTTGCCGGTCGGTGAAAGAGTTGGAATCGCTTTCTCTGGTGGCCTAGATACCTCTGTTGCAGTTGCATGGATGCGCGAAAAAGGTGCAGTGCCATTTACATACACCGCAGATCTTGGTCAATACGACGAACCAGATATTGACTCTGTTCCAGATCGAGCAAAAGCTTATGGCGCAGAAGGTTCACGACTTGTAGATTGTAAAGAAGCGCTTGTCGAAGAAGGTTTTGCTGCGATTGCTTGCGGTGCCTTTCATATCCGTTCTGGTGGAAAAACTTATTTCAACACAACACCACTCGGTCGCGCAGTAACAGGAACACTTCTTGTGCGCGCAATGCTTGAAGATAACGTTTCAATTTGGGGCGATGGTTCAACATATAAAGGCAATGACATCGAACGTTTTTATCGTTACGGGCTACTTGCTAATCCAAAATTAAAGATTTATAAGCCATGGCTTGATACTGATTTCGTAACCGAACTTGGTGGCCGCAAGGAAATGTCTGAATGGCTTGCAACTCGCAAACTGCCTTATCGCGATAGCGTCGAAAAGGCTTACTCAACTGATGCAAATATTTTAGGTGCAACGCATGAAGCGAAAACTCTTGAGAATTTGGATACCTCACTTGAAACAGTGGATCCAATAATGGGCGTTGCGTTCTGGAAAGAATCCGTAAAAATTGCAACCGAAGATGTGAAAATAGAATTTTCTAAGGGTCGCCCAGTTGCTATTAATGGCGAAAAACTTGGCGCCGTTGTACTTATGCAAAAGGCAAATGAAATCGGTGGCCGACATGGTCTTGGAATGTCGGATCAAATCGAAAATAGAATTATTGAAGCCAAGAGTCGGGGTATTTATGAAGCCCCAGGAATGGCGCTGCTGCATATTGCATACGAACGCTTGATCAGTGCAATTCACAATGAAGACACAATTGCGAATTATCACTCTGAAGGCCGTCGCCTAGGTCGTTTGCTATATGAAGGCCGCTGGTTAGACCCACAATCATTGATGTTGCGTGAATCCCTTATGCGTTGGGTTGCATCTGCTGTTACTGGTGAAGTAACAATTCGATTGCGTCGCGGCGATGATTTTTCAATTATAAATTCAACCGGTCCTGGATTTAGTTATCACCCAGATAAGTTATCTATGGAGCGCACCGAAGATGCTGCATTTGGCCCATCGGATCGCATTGGCCAATTAACAATGAGAAACCTGGACATTGAAGACACAAGAGCAAAGTTAGAAATGTATGCAAATCAAGGTCAACTTGGCGATGGCCAATTTAAGTTGATCAAAGAGATAGACAACAAGAAAAAATAGAGGAAAAAATGAGCAGTTTCAACGATTCAACACTAGGTGCTTCGAATCAGGTGGAAACATCAATTGAAATTCAACTTACCAATCGCGATAAGAAAACTGTTTTCTTCCGTGGCTTGTTAGTTTTCCCAGCAGTTGTATTTATCGCTTCATTTACTCAATCATTCGAAGCTGGCGCATCCTTTGGTGGCCTACTATTTGCCCCTGCATTACTTGCCTTGCTAGTTCGTGGTGTTTATCCGAGCTATGTTCTGAGTTTTAACAAATCAATGTTGGAGTTAAATGCTCGTATCGCAGCATATGCACTTCTATTAACAGATGAATATCCTTCAATTGAGGCAAATCCAAATATCAAAGTTGAACTTCCAGAAATCGATGGTGGCGCCAAGCTATCTAGAGTTTTGCCACTTGTTAAATGGCTCTTTGCGATTCCGCTTTATATTGTCGGAATTGTCTACGTTGTAATTGCTTTTGTGCTTACCTTTTTTGCTTGGATCATTACAAGTGCAACTGGAAACTATCCAGAGAGCATTGCAAACTTTGTATTAGGCACTATTGAATTTTGGAATCGAATCTACGGATACGCAGTTATCTTGGTAACTGACGATTACCCTTCTTTCACACTTTAACAACCAGAATCTAATTAAATCTTGCGGTTTTACGCTTAACTCACCCCAAAATACCCCTGCATTATGCGTGTAGTTACACACTTACTGCCGCGTAACGACTTACCCTTTTTCATAACCTTCCCTGTATGTAGATAGCCACAGAACTCTCTATGGCTATTTCAACGGCAATATCCAAATGCAATGGGAAGGAAAGTGAATGTCACTTTTATCTTGGAAGCTTCATGGAAATGGTAAATCAGTAAAAGATGGCGATGTAGTAAAGCCTAGCGAACGTCTTGCTTGGCCATTAACCATCGGTGTTGGAGTTCAACACATCGCGGCAATGTTCGGTGCAACATTCTTGGTTCCGATCATCACTGGTTTTCCACCAAGCACAACTCTATTTTTCTCCGGCGTTGGAACGTTAATTTTCCTTGCCCTCACTAAGAATAAAGTGCCTAGCTATTTGGGCTCATCCTTTGCATTCCTTGCACCTATTGCGGCAGCAATGTCCAATGGCGGAATGGCAGTAGCACTTGGTGGCGTTGTCGCAACCGGTGTAATCCTTGCCGTAGTCGGATTAGTTGTTAACGCAGTTGGTATTGGCTGGATTAACTGGCTCTTGCCTCCAATAGTTACAGGTTCAATCGTGTTAATCATCGGATTAAACCTTGCTGGTGCTGCAAACAATAACTTTAAGCAAGCACCTGTCACTGCAATCATCACCCTTGCCGCAATTGCATTAATTGGCGCAGTTGCTAAGGGTTTCCTTGGTCGCATCAGCATCTTTGCCGGAATTGTTGTTGGTTATGCCTACGCAGCATTCATTGGTGATATCAACTTTGATGGCGTAAAGGCTGCAAAGTGGGTTGCAATGCCAACATTTACAACACCAACATTCGAGACAAATGCAATCTTGCTATTCATTCCTGTCGTTCTAGTTTTAATTGCTGAAAACGTTGGACACGTTAAAGCAGTTGCCGCAATGACTGGAAAAGATCTTGATAAGCAGATGGGAAATGCACTATTCGCTGACGGTGTTGCAACAACACTTGCTGGCGCTGGTGGCGGTTCCGGAACAACTACTTACGCAGAAAACATTGGCGTAATGGCTGCAACTCGTATCTACTCAACAGCCGCTTATTGGGTTGCTGGTGTTGGTGCAATCTTGCTATCACTTTCACCTAAATTCGGTGCGATTCTTAGCGCAACACCTGCTGGCGTTCTCGGTGGTGTTGGTGTTGCTCTATACGGAATGATCGGTGTTCTCGGTGCCAAGATTTGGATCGAAAACAAGGTCGACTTCGGAAATTCAACAAACTTGTTTATCGCTGCGACAACCCTGATTATCGGTATCGCCGATATGACTTGGAAGCGCGGAGATTATTCCTTCGGTGGAATCATCAACGGAACTTTGGTTGCAGTAATTGGCTACCAAGTTCTACGTTCACTAAATAAGGCTGCAGGAAAAGCTCAGTAGCCCCACTCATACCTAAAAAAAGAGCTCCGCGTCTTCGCGGGGCTCTTTTTTGCTTCTAACTTTGCTTCGCTGCGATTAGACTCAATCAAGATTTAACTAGCCTTAACTAGTAACGGGGGAGTCAAATGTCTGTAACACCATTTCGTTGGGGAATTCTTGGAGCCGGTGGGATAGCAGAGCAATTCACTCGCGATGTATTGCGTCTAGAAGACCACCGAGTTGTTGCAGTTGGATCTAGAACGCAAGTTAAAGCTGATGCCTTCGCCGATAAATTCGCAATTGGTCATCGCCACGATTCATACCAAAAATTAGTTAATGATCCAGATGTTGATGGCGTTTATGTTGCAACTCATCACCCAATGCACATGCGCGATACTTTGCTGGCACTAAATGCCGGCAAGCCAGTGCTCTGCGAGAAGCCGTTTGCAATGAGTTACGATGAAACAAAAACCATGATCGATACCGCAAGATCAAAGAATTTACTCTTGATGGAAGCCATGTGGGCGCGATATTTGCCACATATGATTCAAATTCGCGAAATCATCAAGTCTGGAATTCTTGGTGAAATTATTTCAGTGCGAGCCGATCACGGACAATGGTTTGTTAAAGATCCAAAGTTCCGCCTCTTTGATCCAGAACTTGGAGGAGGAGCGCTTTTTGATTTAGGAATCTATCCAGTTTCATTCGCATCAATGGTTCTTGGAACTCCTTCCCGAATTACGGCGCGAAGCACAAAGGCATTTACCGGTGTTGATGGCCAAACTTCAATAATTTTGGAATACCCAAGTGGCGCACAGGCGCTGTTGAACACAACAAATTTAGCTGCCACACCAAACCGGGCACTAATTGTTGGAAGTGATGCCCGAATTGAAATAGATCGTACTTTCTATAACCCAACAACTTGGCGCGTAATTAATCACAAAGATGAAGTCATCGCAGGATCAGATAAGAGATATGTTGGCCATGGCTTGCGTGAAGAGGCAATTGAATTCGCCCGCTGCTTCCGAGCCGGTGAGAAAGAATCGCCAATGCTTCCACTTGATGAAACCCTTTCAATCATGGGAACAATTACGGAAATTGCCAATCAGATTGGCCTTAAATTCGAAAAATTTGCCCAGTAAATATGGTTGGTAGAAGTGCAATTCTCTTGGTGGGCGGGCGCGGCACCAGGCTGGCACCACTAACAAATAACACTCCTAAACCAATGTTGCAGGTTGCTGGCGTTCCATTTACCGAACACCAAATCAATAAAGCACGAAGCGCTGGTATTACAGAAATAGTTCTAGCAACTTCTTTCAAAGCAGAACTATTTGAGCCGTATTTTGGCGATGGTAAGAACTTTGGAATCTCAATTAAGTATGCGGTTGAAGAAGTAGCCCTTGGAACTGGTGGTGCAATAAGTAATGCTGCTGCGATGCTAGAAGGTAGCGGGCTGGTTGCTATTTTTAACGGAGATGTATTAAGTAAACATGATTTAGATGCTCAGTTTAAATATCATGAATCTAATGGTGCAGATGTAACGCTGTATTTAACGCAAGTGGAAGATGCCCGAGCCTATGGCGCAGTCGAATTAGATGATTCGGGTCGAGTTCTTGCCTTTAATGAGAAAATGGAAAACCCACCAACAAATATCATTAATGCGGGTTGTTATATTTTCAACCGCGAAGTTATAGCAGCAATTCCTTTTGGAAAAGTTATTAGCGTTGAACGCGAAACGTTTCCACAATTGCTATCTAAAGGCGCAAAAGTATTTGGATTTATAGATAAGTCTTATTGGCTAGATATCGGAACTCCCGCTGCTTTACTTAAAGCATCTCGTGATTTAGTTTCTGAAATGAATAAAGAGTTTTTATCGCTACCTGAATCTACGATTGCATCTGATGCAAAAGTTACTGGTGGATCTGTAATTGGTCGGCGCTCAAGAATTGAGAATTTAGCCCAGATAGATGGCTCTGTAATCGGGGATGGCGCCGTCGTTGGGGCTGGGGCCAGGCTGAAGAATTGTTTCGTCGCTGATGGCTTTGAAGTTCCGGCATATGTAATTGCAATTGATAACTATTTTGGGTTTTAGCCAAAACTATGGAAATTTGCCCAAATTCTTTGAAATTTATTGATTTTGTGCATAAATAATGTCCAATTTAACTTGACTTAATCGAGTTACACGCGTGTAATTCTCTTAGTAACCCCACCAGGTCCTTCTCGATCTGGGCGGCCAAGAGTTTTAAGGAGTATCCGTATGAGCGATCCACGCCCCTCTATTAAGCCTCAAGCAATTGAGATCCAAGGCGTAATCAACAGCGACGGCATCGAACTTTCCTGGCAAGAGCGTGCACTATGCGCTCAAACCGATCCAGAAGCATTCTTCCCTGAAAAGGGTGGTTCAACTCGTGAAGCTAAGCGCGTCTGCTTATCTTGCGATGTTCGTGGTGAGTGTTTGGAATATGCACTCGCACATGATGAGCGTTTCGGTATTTGGGGAGGCCTCTCCGAACGTGAGCGCCGTCGCCTAAAGCGCCGCTCTGCATAATTTTTATTAGTCAAGGATTAACCTGTGGCTGACAATTTTTTCATCACTGCAATCTTAGTTTCACACGACGGTCAAACCTGGCTGCCAGAATCTATCGCCTCGCTTTCTGCGCAAACTCGACAAATAGATCGAATCATTGCAGTCGATACTGGGTCAATTGATAATTCTACAAGAATGCTTGCAGGTGCCGGACTTACAATTATTCAAACCGACCGCGATGCTGGATTTGGTGATGCAATTGCGCTCGCACTTGGTTCTGCTAAGAAATTAACATCCGATGATCAAGAAGAACTAATTTGGATTCTTCACGATGATTGCGCGCCAAGTCGATCAGCACTACAACATTTAGTTGAGGGCTTAGCAGAAAAACCACAAGTTGCATTCGTTGGCCCCAAATTACTTGGTTGGTATGACCGTAGACATTTACTAGAAGTTGGAATAAGTATTGCGGTCAATGGTGCACGTTGGACAGGTTTAGATCCCCGAGAACATGATCAAGGACAATACGACCAGCCAACCGAAGTTTTATCAGTAAGCACTGCAGCGATGTTAGCTCGCCGAAAAGTATTTGAGGATCTAGGTGGATTTGATCCAAACCTTGCGTTATTCAGAGATGATGTTGATTTAGGCTGGCGCGCAAGAGTTGCTGGCTTCTCGGTTCTTACAGCGCCTCAAGCCTTGGTTTATCACGCAGAAGCAGCGGCATCAGAACGTAGAACCGTTGATGTTGAAGAAGCTTTCTTGCATCGGCCTCGACTTCTAGATCGTAAGAATGCAGCATATGTTTTATTAGCAAATGCCTCATGGTGGCTGTTGCCTTGGATTGCGATTCAAATTGTTGGAAGCGCAGCAATCCGAGCAATTGGATATTTGATTGCAAAGCTTCCGGGATATGCAGCTGATGAAATTGCTGCAGTTGGACTCTTGATTATTAAACCTCAAGATTTGTTGAAAGCACGAAAGTTGCGTAAAGCTAAAAGATTGTTATCACCAAGAATTGTCCGCCAATTTATTCCACCGCCCGGAAGTCAGATTCGTCTAGCTGCAGAACAAGCAAATTATGCGTTAAGAAAGTTTTTCAAATCGGATCTTTCTGAGGACGAAAACGCTAATGAACCAATGTCATACGCAGATATCGGCATTATTGATGAAAATTTTGATGACCAAGATGCTATTTCTAAACCGCGTAAATCTAATTGGCAAACACTTCGCAATCGCCCATTGTTATTCGGATTGATAGCCACATTTCTAATTTCACTTGTCGCATCCAGAAATAGATTCGGCGCTATAAGCGGTGGCGCACTTCCAACATCCCCAAGTGGCGCAGCGGACCTATTTTCAAAATATATTGAATCCTGGCATTTAGTCGGAATGGGATCGGCTGCCTCCTCGCCTCCATGGTTAGTAATTCTGGCAATTGCATCGGCAATAACATTCGGAAAGGTTTGGCTCTTTCTATCCGCCTTTTTCCTATTGATGCCAACTCTTGCCTTCTTTGTTATGTATAGAAGTGCGAAGCGCTTTGGATTATCAATTCAATTATCAGTAATTGGTGGCCTGCTTTATGCATTTTCCCCAGTTATCTGGAACAGTATTAATCAAGGCCGGTTAGGAACGCTAGCTGTAGCCCTACTTGCACCGATTTTCCTGAGTCTGTTTCCTAGAACGTTGAAGTTTGAAACTATCGGTTGGCGCAAAATTTATTCACTCGCGTTATTGGCCGCGCTACTCGCCGCATTTTCAGCGCTCTTTTTAGCGCTCTGGACTGCAATCTTTATCTTCCTCTTTTCGAAATCAATCTTTGATAGAAGAAGTGAGATTAAAAGTAATGGCTTAGTTAAATCCTTCATGCGTGATGATTTAAATTTAATTACGAGAAACTTTGCGTTGATGCTTATCCCAGCGCTATTAAATGCGCCGTGGTCAGCATCAGTAATTCTGCACCCCACTCAAATTCTTTTGGACCCTGGTCTTCCACTTTCTGGTGGTTCACTATTGAATGTTCTTCTTTTAAACCCTGGCGGCACTTCTGGAATACCAATTTGGATCTTGACGCCATTTGTTATTTTCCTGATTGCACTTATTTTTTCCAAGAGATTTACCTTTGAAACCACCGCAGCTATTGCGCTATTAGCGTTAGCAGCGCTTCTTTCGCAAATTCATATTATTGGTCATGGCAGCAGTGGCCGAGTTTGGACCGGATCACTAATTATCTTTATTCAAATTTTAATTCTGGGCCCAGCCCTTAAAATTGCTTCAGATTTAATTCCAAATTTGCGGATATCAAAACTTGGAATTGGACATTTCGTATCAGTATTCACAGTTTTAATCTCAATACTTTCAGCGCTGGCAACAGGAGGCTGGGCTATTTCATCCGGTGCAAATTCACTCGTTGCAGGTGGGAAGGCTGAGATTGTTCCAGCGTTTATTTCTTCGCTTAGTGACACACCGAACCGACCAAAAACTCTGGTAATCGGGCGAGTAAATGAGAAACTCAATTACTTTATTACTAGAGGATCAGATTTAGAAATTGGCGATCCAGATGTCGCTATTGAAACTCCCGATGAATTGCAGAAAGCAATAACTGAATTAATAAGTGGGGTAGGTATCTCATCAAGCAAGTTAATTGGTTCATACGGTATCCAATATTTATATTTGAGAAACCCAGTTGATGAAGCAATTGCCAGAACCATTGATGGCATAGGTGGATTTACCCGCAGTTCATCAACGAAGTCAGGAGTTATTTGGCAAGTTGTTGGAAGCTACTCACGACTATCTACAATCGATGCAACTAAAGCAATTTCTGGATTGAATTCGACGCAAGTTGGTGGCGCAGATGAATTAAAGTCACCAGGAACAGTAATGCTCGCTGAAAAATTTGATACGGGCTGGAAATTAATCGTAAATAGTAAAGAAGTAGAGCTACTCCAGTCACCAATTGGGTTGCCATATTTTGAAGTGGCCGAAGTAGGCACATTGACCTTGCTTCACGATGGCATAAGACATCGCGCATTTCTCTCACTTCAATTAATTTCATTATTGACGGTTCTAGTCCTCTCATTGCCAGCTGGTCGCAGACGCCGAGAAGTTCCGGTAGAGGAGCTCTCATGATCAAGGATCATAAAATCATTGCAGCGTTAATGGTGTTTGCAGTAACAATTGCAGGTGTCATTCTTTTTGACCCAAGTAAATCGGAGATATCAACCGTTAAGTCTTATCCAGCAACGGTCTGCCCTGGAAACCTTGGAAATGGAACTTCTACATCAGTCTTGCCATCTAGTAGTACTCCAGTTAGAGAAATTCCGAGTACGAAAATTGTGGCGAAGAAAGCAAAAACAACCTTCTATCTATCTTCAAAACCGCTATTAGTAGATGGAAATAGCCAGACTTCGATAAATGTAACTAGAACTAAATCTAATTCTCTTGCAGCTGCAATATGTTCAATAAGCAGTGGCGAACAGTGGTTTGTTGGCGGATCAGGTTCGGTTAGCAGTAATTCATCGATTCAAATTATCAATAGTGGCCTGAGCACTTCGGTTGTCGATCTCTTTGTTCATACAGCGAAGGGTGTTTCACCCGTGACTTCAGTGCGAATCTCAAAGAATTCTAGTAAGCGCATCTTCCTAGACACATTGGCGCCCGGAGAAAATTCTATTGTAATTCATTCGATTACTAGATCTGGCCGCGTAACCATGTTCATGCATGATCAGCGCCAGCTTGGCCTGCGAAATTTCGGTTCAGATTTTGTTTCGCAAGGTGCAGGCCCGGAAACTCGAGTAGTAATCCCCGCAATTAACAATGTTATTTTAAGCGGTAAAAGCACCGAACAATTACTTCGAATTTTGGCACCCGGAACCGTGGAGGCAAATGTTCGAGTTAAGTTAATTTCTGGTGATGGAACTTTTTCTCCGATTGAGATAGATGACATCAATATCGAAGGCGGAAAAGTAAGAGATATAAAATTTAAACCGGTATTACTATCTAAGAATTTTTCCTTGGTTCTGACTTCAGATCGGCCAATAGTTGCGGCTGTGAAGAGTGCGGGTACCTTTGGCGGAACTAACGAATTCACATGGTCAACATCAGGGCAACAGTTAGAGAATATGTCTCTGAATTTTGGTGGCCTGAAGCCGCAAGTTGTCTTCCAAGGAATAAATATTGAAGTTGATGTGGTCTGGACAGCCAAGAATCGTAAGGTTTATAGCAAGACTATTCGGGGCAGCAAAGAGAATGACATTGCAACATGGTCGCCATCGGGTGGGGTATTAACAGCAAGATTTAGCACTTCTAAGGACCAAATTTATGGTGGAGTAATCTTTAAAGAGAATACTGGTTTAAGTTCTCTTCCACTCGTTGCAGGAGCGCAGTTAGAAAGTTCTGCAGTACCGATTTCTGACGCGCGCATTATTTCGCACTAGTAAATCCCAAGATTTAAGCGCTTAACGCGATAACCTCTTAGGTATGACTCGACCACTACCTCGTGCAGCTCGCCTCTGCTCTCGCGTTGGTTGTCGGCACTTAGCGACGCAAACATTGACTTACATTTATGCAGATTCAACGGCTGTGCTCGGACCACTTGCAACATTCTCTGAACCACATGCATATGATTTATGCGATCAACATAGTTTGCGGATGAGTGCACCTGTTGGCTGGACCGTAATTAAACACGAACCAGAAGCCGCCGCTGCGGGACCTTCAGATGATGATTTGATGGCAATTGCTGATGCGATACGCGAAGCAGGTTCTAGAGAGAGTGCAAGCACCCAAGATTTAACCGGGATTGAAATTCCGCCGCTTGAGTTAGGCCGCAGAGGTCACCTCCGAGCTATTCCTAATTAATCCCAATTAATTATTCAGTAGGGTATCGCCATGTTCACCAGCGAATTCTTGGATTCAATAATCAAGGCTTACGACGTTCGCGGCCTTGTCGATTCGCAAGTAACTCCTGATTTTGCCTTTGTACTTGGCGGGGCTTTTGCCCGATTTCTGCAAGAGGAACGTGAACCCTCAACAATAATTATTGGTGAAGATATGCGCCCCTCATCACCCAAACTTGCAGATGCTTTCTCTGATGGCGCTACTTCACAAGGAATGGATGTCATCAGAATTGGTTTGGCATCTACAGATATGTTGTATTTCGCAGCCGGTAAATTAAATATGCCCGGAGCCATGTTCACCGCAAGTCATAATCCTGCTGCATATAACGGTGTCAAGCTATGTAAAAGTGGTGCGGTTCCAATTGGTGAAGATTCTGGATTGCGAAGAATTAAACAATTTATTCTTGAAGGAATGCCGATTGCTAATCGGCCAGTAGGAATAGAAAGCAAACGCGATTTATTAGACGAGTACGTTGATTTTCTAATCGCCCTCTTCCCTGAAATTGAAGATCCAAATTCGACGCAACGCAGATTGAAAGTTGTGATTGATGCTGGAAATGGAATGGCTGGCCACACTGCGCCTGCAGTTATGTCACGTTTAAATGTTGAAGTTATTTCGATGTATTTTGAATTAGATGGAAATTTTCCAAATCACGAAGCCAATCCAATTGACCCAAAGAATTTAGCGGATCTCCAGAAACGAGTCTTGAAAGAGAAGGCCGATATCGGACTCGCATTTGATGGCGATGCTGATCGCTGTTTCTTAATTGACGAGAAAGGCGCTCTGGTTAATCCATCAGCGCTAACCGGATTAATTGCAGTCCGTGAACTTAAGCGCAAACCTGGTTCCACAATTATTTATAACTTGATTTCTTCAAAAGCCGTTCCAGAGATAATTACTGAGAACGGTGGAACTCCACTTCGTTCAAGAGTTGGACATTCATTTATAAAGAAGATGATGGCAGATTCTGGTGCGGTTTTTGGTGGCGAACATTCTGGGCACTTCTACTTTGCTGATTTTTGGCGAGCCGATTCTGGAATGTTGGCTGCGCTCTTTGCGCTAACCCAATTAGCAGATGGCAAGAGTTCGCTATCTAATCTACTTAAACCTTTTAATCGCTACGTTTCAAGTGGCGAAATTAATTCGCAAGTTTCAGATGTTCCTGCAGCCATACAAGCCATCCTTTCGGAGTATGAGGGTTTTGATGTTGATGATTTAGATGGCATAACCCTGACTGGTCCAAAGTATTGGTTTAACGTTCGCGCCTCTAACACCGAGCCGTTGCTGCGATTAAATGTGGAGGGCGAAACCGAGGCTCAAATGATCAAGGCACGCGATGCTCTACTCGCAATCATCAGGGCTAAGCGATAACCTACGCTCCTACATATAAATAGGAGTTATTCGTGAACGTTCAAACAGCTGTAAAACATGACATTGCAAACCCTGCTCTAGCCGCAGAAGGTAAGAAGAAAATTGAATGGGCAGAACGCAATATGCCAGTTCTGGCACAAATTCGGGAACGTTTCGAAAAAGAACAACCATTTAAGGGAATCCGTATTTCTGCATGCATGCACGTAACAACTGAGACCGCGAATTTAATGAGAGCTTTAAAAGCTGGCGGCGCAGAACTTGCCCTTTGTGCATCAAATCCACTGTCTACCCAAGATGACACAGCTGCAGCGCTAGTTCATGAATATGGCATCAGCGTTTATGCACGTAACGCAGTTGATCGTGATGGTTATTACTCACATATAAATGCCTCACTAGATATCAAGCCTCACTTGGTTTTCGATGATGGTTGTGACTTGGTAAATACTCTCCATACAACACGTAAAGAATTAATTGATGGAATTATTGGTGGTTGCGAAGAGACAACTACAGGCGTAATTCGTCTAAGCCAGATGACTAAAGATGGCGCACTTAAATTCCCAATGATTGCTGTTAATGACACCGACACAAAGCACATGTTCGATAATCGCTTTGGAACTGGTCAATCAACACTCGATGCTATTTTCCGCTCAACAAACTCACTTGTTGCTGGAAAGACTTTCGTAGTTGCTGGTTTTGGCTACTGCGGTAAAGGTGTTGCAGAACGCGCTAAAGGAATGGGCGCCGATGTAATCATTACTGAAATTGATCCAACAAAGGCACTTGATGCACTTATGCAGGGCTACCGCGTAATGCCAATGACCGAAGCGGCAAAGTATGGCGATATTTATGTAACAGTTACCGGTAACCGCGATGTTCTCCGCGAAGAGCACTTCAAGGTTATGAAGGATGGCGCAATACTTTCAAATGCCGGTCACTTTGATATTGAAATTGATGTTGCTTGGTTAGAACAAAATGCAAAGAGCAAGAATGCAAAGATGCGCCACCAGACAGATGAATATGTAATGGCTGATGGCCGTCGCATTCTTCTACTTGCTGAAGGTCGCTTAGTAAATCTAGGTGCCGCAGAAGGCCACCCAGCATCTGTAATGGATATGTCATTCTCGGATCAAGCACTAACTGCAGAATATTTGTTAAAGGCTGCAGCAGGTTTAGGTGCAGGATTACATAATGTTCCAATTGAGATTGATAAAGAAGTTGCTCGCTTGAAGCTGGAAAGCATGGGATCGACAATCGATACCTTAACTCCAGCACAAGAGCTATACCTCAACTCTTGGGAGCACGGTAGCTAATGACATTGATCATGGTCGTCGATGACGATCAAGATCTAGCAGAGATGCTTGGCATCGTCTTGACCGGTGCCGGTTATGAAGTTGATTTAGTAAGCCGCGGCGACGAGGTAATGCCACTCTTTGCCGCGCAAAATCCAGATTTAGTTTTATTAGATGTAATGCTTCCAGGTTTAAATGGCGTTGAAGTATGTAAATTGATTAGAGAAAATTCGATGGTTCCCATTGTTATGTTGTCCGCAAAGGGCGACAAACAAGATGTTGTTGCCGGGCTTGAAGCCGGCGCGGACGATTACATGGTTAAGCCTTTCGATCCAGCAGAACTTGTTGCACGCATGAAAGTTCGTTTGCGCCGCAGCATTACAGAAGTGAATTCTGAACTTGCTATTGGCAACTTGAAAATTGATCAGATTGAACATTCGATTATTCGAGATGGCCAAGTTATTGCATTGACTCGTCTGGAGTTCGATCTACTTGTGGCACTCGCAAAAGAGCCAGGTCGAGTATTCACGCGCGAAGCACTTCTAAGTGAAGTTTGGGGTTATCGCCCAGCAACTGATACCAGGTTAGTTAACGTGCACATCCAAAGATTGAGATCAAAAATTGAAGTTAATCCTGAAGAACCAAAAGTTATTCTTACTGTGCGCGGAGTTGGATACAAGGCTGGTGTTCCTGGAAGTTCCCAATGAGATCACCGTTTAAAGCCTGGAAATCTTCGTTAGTTTATCGAGTCACAGGAACGATTGTTGTTCTATCAATGATTTTAATCGGACTCTTAGGATCTGCTCTTTATAGCCGAGTCTCAGCAGGAATTTTTGACGAAAAACTTAAATTATCAATTTTGGATGCGCAGTCAACTGCACGCAATACCCAAATCCAATTGAGTTATTCAAAGTATCGAGACAAAGCAGCACTAACTTTCGTATTTTCCGACATTCTTGCGCTGCCACCAAAGACGTATGAAAGTGCTGCAAAAGAGATTGCTGTCTTTTCTTTCGAAAACATAAACAAAATGTTTAGATTTAATGGTGCATCAAACAGTTTGGATCTCAAATCAATCTCTAAAAAGTTTCGAGAAGAAACTCAAAAAAGCAAGGAAACCCAGTGGGAACGAACAAAATTGAGGTATTTAGATGGAAAGAGTGAATCCGCAATTGTTGTGGGAAATAATTTAGTAATTTCCGGTGTAGGAAAGTATGAATTTTATGTAATCTTTAGTTTGGCCCAACAAGAAAGAACTATGGCGCTAATCCTAAATTATCTCTGGCTTACAGGAATAGCGCTAACACTTCTAATTGGACTTACCACTTTCTTTGTTATGCGCCGCTTGATTGCGCCAATTCAAGATGCAGCCCGAGTTGCAGAAGAATTAACAACAGGAAATCTAGATCTTCGTATGGATATCCACGGCGAAGATGAAATAGCGAGTTTAGGCTATTCATTTAATGAAATGGCAGTCTCATTGCAGCAACAAATTTCAAGGTTAGAAAATCTCTCGAAGTTACAACAGCGATTTGTGTCTGACGTTTCGCACGAACTTCGAACTCCTTTGACAACAATTCGAATGGCTTCTCAAGTTATTTATGCATCAAGAGAGAATTTTGAACCAACAGTTGCACGAAGCGCTGAGCTATTGATTTCCCAGATAGAACGATTCGAATCTTTACTTACCGACCTACTTGAAGTGAGCCGGTTCGATGCTCAAGCGGCAATTCTTGAAATTGAAGCAATTGATATAGTTATTTTGGTTAAGGAAACAATCGATTATGTTCATCCAAGCCAGGACCGAATAATCAATCTCAAAGCGCCCAATTCACCAGTGCTTGTTGATGTCGATCCTCGGCGTATCAAGCGAATTATCCGCAATCTTATTTCCAACGCGATAGATCACCGAGAAGGCAAAGATATTGATGTTCGAATCTCCGAGACCGAAAATGAAGTCTCGATCGGTGTTCGTGATTATGGCAGCGGATTTAACTTTTCGGATAAGAAATTACTCTTTGAGCGTTTTTGGCGTGCCGATAGTTCGCGGGCACGAACAACCGGTGGCACAGGCCTTGGACTATCTATTGCGCTAGAAGATGCAAAGTTACATCAGGGTGAAATAGATGTTTGGGGCGAGCGCGATAAAGGGGCGCACTTTGTCTTAACAATTCCTAAATTTGCTGGTGGATCAATTGAGAGTAAGCCGATAACTGCACAATTAAATTAAGAACACAGTTCGTTTCGCGGGCTTAAAGAGTAATCTTTAATCGCAATATAGTTTTATGGTGAATCCGTTCTCTACAATTACTTCCGTCGCATCTCTTCTTTTCCCTTCTAAATGCATTTCGTGTTCCAGGCCAATTGGAAACGAGGAAGAAGAAGAGAAAATTTGTATCCCATGCAGGGAGTTTCTCCACGCGCGGCTTGTTACCAGCAATAGAGGTTCACTGAAACTATTCGCTGGCAGTAAATATTCAATGCAGATGGCTCATATAGTTCTTGCGGCAAAAGAAAATAATCAGATTGCAGCACGAAAAATACTAGCAACGAATCTAACCCTTTCACTTCAACACGTCTCGATGCAGATGGCGAAGAATGAGAAACTAAATTCAAGAAGAATTCTTCTCATTCCAATTCCTTCGCGAAAAGCCTCAGATCGGAAGCGAGGGTTTTCCCACATCCAACTTCTAATTAGCGAATTCCAATTAAGTAATTTGGATAGCAACCTAGAAATATTGAATTGCCTGAGCCACACTCGACGAATTCAAGACCAATCAACCTTAAATCTTATTGAGAGAGAGGTGAATATGAGAGGAGCATTTTTTATAAAGAAAACTTTCTATCCCCAAATTCGCAGTGCCATAACTTCAAATACTGCAATGTTCTTAGTGGATGATTTGGTAACCACAGGAGCCACGGTGCAGGCGGCAAATTCGGCATTATTGCGCCTTGGTGCGAGGGTTGATGGGGTGTTGGCTTCGTGTGCAACTGATGGATTTACACATTAAGATAATCCCATGTCCGTAACAGGCGAATCAAATGTCATGAAGATCATGAGGATTAAGAAGATTATGAAAGAGGATATGTGTCAGCGTTATTAGACAAAATTTTACGTGCTGGAGAAGGTAGACATATCCGCCAGCTCGAGAAAATTGCCAAAGAAGTTCTAGCTTTCGAGCCAGAGATTTCTGCGCTAAGTGATGCCGATCTTCGTTCGCAAACAACAAAACTTAAAGCGCTACTCGCTTCTGGAAAATCACTCGATGATTTATTGCCTGAGACTTTTGCAACTGTTCGTGAGGCGGCAAAGCGCACACTTGGTCAGCGTCATTACGATGTTCAAATTATGGGTGGCGCCGCACTTCATCAGGGAAATGTTGCAGAAATGCGTACCGGTGAAGGAAAGACTTTAGTTTCAACGCTACCTGCATATTTAAATGCACTATCTGGCAAGGGTGTTCACGTCGTTACAGTTAACGATTATTTAGCTGAGCGCGATAGTGAATGGATGGGTCGAATCCATCGTTTCCTTGGACTCAAAGTTGGCGTGATTCTTTCAAATATGTCACCTGCAGAACGTCGCGAGGCATATGCCGCAGATATAACCTATGGAACAAATAATGAATTTGGCTTCGATTATCTGCGAGATAACATGGCGTGGACACTAGAAGATTGTGTGCAACGCGAACATAATTTTGCAATTATTGACGAAGCAGATTCAATCTTGATTGACGAAGCTCGAACACCTTTAATTATTAGCGGTCCGGCAGATAAACCAACAAAATGGTATGTCGAATTTGCAACTATTGCCCAAAAGTTGGATCGCGACTTACATTATGAAGTTGATGAAAAGAAGCGCACTGTCGGAGTTCTAGAACTTGGTGTAACAAAGGTAGAAGAGCTACTGGGTATCGAAAATCTTTATGAATCAGTAAATACTCCAATGATTGGCTACCTAAACAACGGTATCCGAGCAAAGGAGCTTTTTAAGCGCGATAAAGATTATGTAGTTATGAATGGTGAACTATTAATTGTTGATGAACACACTGGCCGCATGCTCGCTGGCCGTCGCTATAACGAAGGTTTGCACCAAGCTCTAGAAGCAAAAGAACGCCTTGAAATTCAAGATGAGAACCAGACTCTTGCAACAATTACGCTACAAAATTACTTCCGTCTTTACAAAAAACTTTCAGGCATGACCGGAACAGCAATGACTGAAGCAGCTGAATTGATGCAGATTTATAAATTAGGTGTTACCCCCATTCCAACAAACCGCCCAATGCAACGACTTGATCAAGCAGATTTGATTTACAAAACAGAACTTGCCAAGTTTGTTGCTTCTGCTGAAGATATTGCTGCGCATCACAAAAAAGGCCAACCAGTTCTTGTCGGAACTGTTTCAGTTGAAAAATCTGAAGAACTTTCCTCATTACTGAAAAAGCGTGGAATTCCACACGAAGTTCTGAATGCAAAACAACATGAACGTGAAGCAGCAATCATTGCGCGCGCCGGAACTGTTGGCGCAGTTACCGTTGCAACAAATATGGCTGGTCGTGGAACCGACATCATGCTTGGTGGTAATCCAGAATTTATGGCTGACTTTGAATTACAACGTCGCGGCTTAAGCCCAGTTGATACAGCTGATGAATACGAAGCAGCATGGCCAGATGAATTAGCAAAACAGAAAGCTGCAGTTGCTAAAGAGCATGAAGTAGTTGTTGGTTTAGGTGGGCTTTATGTTCTTGGAACAGAACGCCATGAATCTAGGCGTATCGATAACCAGCTTCGTGGACGTTCTGGTCGCCAAGGCGATCCTGGAGAATCTCGTTTCTATCTTTCACTTCAAGATGATTTAATGCGCCGATTTAATTCAGGCATAGTTGAAAGATTTCTTGGCGCAGCAGGTATTGCGGATGATGTTCCAATTGAATCTAAAATGGTTTCAAATGCCATTCGCTCAGCGCAGACTCAAGTTGAATCGCTGAACTTTGAAATGCGTAAAAACGTTCTGAAATATGACGATGTCATGAATCGCCAACGTGAAGTTGTTTATAGCGAACGTCGTGAAGTTCTAGAGGGCGCAGACATTCAAGATCAAGTGAAAACCTTCATCATTGACACAATTTCTGCATATGTTGAATCGGCCACTAGCGAGGGTTATGGCGAAGATTGGGATCTCGACACTCTTCACACAGCGCTTAAAGCTCTTTATCCAATCTCGTTTACAGTTGACGGATTAGTTGCTGAAGTTGACGGTCGTTCCGGACTCGATCAAGGTTTCATTCTCGATCGTGTGCTTGGCGACGTAGAGAAAGCATATGAAAATCGCGAAGAAACTCTTACTCCAGTAGTTACAAGAGAGCTAGAGCGTAAGATTTTGCTTTCAGTTCTAGATCGCAAATGGCGTGAGCACCTTTATGAAATGGATTACCTGCAAGAAGGTATCGGGCTCCGTGCAATGGCACAACGCGATCCATTAGTTGAATATCAAAAAGAAGGTTACGACTTATTCGCAGCCATGATGGATGCAATCAAAGAAGAACTAGTTGGCTATCTATTTAATGTTGAAGTAAATGTTGAAGAAGAATCTGGTGGCGTTGAAGCTAAAGGATTAAGCCCAGCGATTAAACCAAAGAGCGAACTGCGATATTCAGCAGCAGATGAAGCCGGTGGCGTAGTTGCTTCTGGTGGGACTTCGCGTAACGCACCATGTCCTTGCGGTTCTGGCCGTAAGTATAAGCGTTGCCACGGAGCTGCTTAACTTTATAGGAGTACTAACTCCGTACAGAGCCATCTTTTATCAACGCCTTCAAATCTAAGTATTAATGAACGCACGCGATCACCAATTCGCAATGTGACCGTAGTTTCAGCAACACCTTCAATTGGCTCACTAATATAAATCTTACGAATTTTAGGCGCTGTCTTTATTAGCGTTGATTTAATTAACAGTTGTTGATGAACTTGCCTATGACACCATCTAGCTAGTTGGTTTGCAGACCTACGTCCTCCCCAAATCTCAACGATGCTAAGTGCAAACTTAGTTACCCATTCTTGAATCTCAGGAAGTTCAGATAGGGGCGAAGGCTTGGCAAGAAATTCTGGATCGGAATAATCTTCGACGCCACGACCAAAATATTCTGGAGTAGGCACTAAATATAGTTTTGCTGGAACTTCAGGCAGTTTTTTAAGTTCTGGCTCCTTATAAAAAGTCAGCATTGGATGGCCCCAAAGTGATTTATCTATCGGAGTTAGTGAACCAGGAACACCATAATTATGAACTCGGTATGAAGTTGTATTCGCTGCTTTGTTTTCTGTATTTTTCATGGCGCCACTCTCGCCAATTGAATTAGCAAAAACCTCCTCCTAAAGGATGAATTTCAATGCGATAAAAGAACTCGAAACTCTCTCATATCTACGTTCCGTGCTTCTGTGGATTGAGCATCTAACAGGATTAAGAAATTAGGTATTCATACCTCTTACAAAGGTAAGGACCAAAAAGATTTAGGGAGAAAGACGTCAATGCGTACACGGACAGGTAGAAACAATTTGAATTTGGAAACCATTAAAGAATTCGCGATAAAAAGGGCTTCAACAAGAACCTATTTTGCAATTGGGCTTCTGCTCGTATCGCTTCTTGCAGCTTTTGCTATCACCGGAGAAGCAAACAGATCGGTGAGTGTTTGGTCGGCGGGTGTTGATTTGATAAATGGGGATTTGATTACCGAAGGAAACTTACAAGAAACCAAGGTCTTTTTACCCAAGAATTCTGCGAAATATTTTGCAACGAATTCCAAGCTAGTCGGGCAAGTTGCAAATAGAAGAATTCTAAAAGGCGAATTGATTCCAGTTTCGGCTGTTACATCAAACTACTTGGGAGGCAGCAGCCGTAGTGTTCCTTTGAAAATAGCTCGCAATGATTTACCAAATGACCTGACTCCAGGACAGAGCGTTGATATCTATTCACTACCGCAGCCAGATCTAAATGCATTGAAAAATCGCAAGAGTGAATTGATTTTAGAGGGAGTCTTGATAGAAAGTATTGATCTTAAATCTCGGGACATGGGCGGCGATATTGGAATTGTTATCAAAATTCCAGAAGATGAAGTTATTTACTTACTGTCTACCTTGAATGATTCAAGAATTGTGGTGGTGAGAAATGCAATCTGAAATTCCTCAATTAGAAGTCATAACCGCAATCAGTGATGCTGATTGTGAGGATTTTGTGTCGCAGTTACTTTTTAGCCAAGGGTGGAGCATTATTTACCGGGCTATCGATATGTCTGGATTGGCAGAATTTCTAACGGCAAGAGGTGGGGCCCTTCGAACTGTAATAATTTATAAGAGCGATCTACCAGATTTTGACTCAGAAGCAGTGCAGTTTTTTTCAAATTCAAAGGTTACCAATATATGTATCGACAACGTCGAAACCAATTCCCACAAACTAATGACTCATGTCAGAAGTCAACTGCGATTACCTTTGATTGCCGGCAGAGCGATAAATGACAACAGTGTCACTTCAAACGTGGCGAAAGATAATAAAACTACCCAAATTAGAAAGCCATGTGTAATAACAATTATCGGAACCGTTGGATCACCTGGCCGAAGTTCAATTGGACTTAATCTTGCAAACTATTTGGCAGTTGATTCGAAGGTAAGTATTTATGATGCTGATATTCGAGCTCCCGCCCTTGAATACTTCATAGGACGTGCTGGAAAAAATAGCGAAAAATTGAACTTGGTGAACTTGGCGAATCTGGCGCCTCTAGAAGAATTGGTAGATCTTAAAATCGCAGATTCAAGTTGCATAAGCATTGTTGATCTTGGTTCATTGCCACCATTAGCAGAGGTTGTAAATGATCGAAGATGGCAAGCAGGCTTCATAAATCGAACTTTGGAAGAAACCACAACGCTGATCTATGTATGCAAATCTAATGGGTTGAGTTTGATCAGGCTTGAACAGTTCATGACACAGTTTCCAGTTTTGCTGAGGAAACTTCCGATTATCTACATTCTCAATCAATCAGGTAATTCTCGAGAGGATCGAGCACTAGCTAATCGCTTTGCAAAGATGTGTAATGGCGAGATCTCATTTGTTTTGCCAATAAACAGCCGAATAAATACCAACTTGGCGGAGCCTGCTAAACGTGAGACAGGATTTGGTAGGACAATCTCAGAGATTGGTAGGATTGCGCAGGAAGTAAGTTAAAAATTAGAAGAATTAGCAGAATTAATGGAGGCGAAAATCTTGTTATCAATTGACGAAATGATCGCCTCTCAAACTGCACTTACTGATGACGATCGTGCTCGGTTAATGGAACTTCTTGCAGAATGGCAATTACTTTCGGATCTTTCTTTTGCAGATTTGATTCTCTGGATTCCAAAGCGCAAGGACTATAAATCTTGGCCAGATGGACACTTAGCTATCGCGCATATTCGCCCTACGACTGCAGCAACTGTTTTTGCGCATGATGTAATTGGCAATGTTATTAACTGGGGGAGTAATCCTAGAATTGATGGTTCTTTGTCGACCGGCGAAATTGATCGTGATTCAGAAGCAGAACTAGTGGGTGAAATATTAATCAAGGAAGAAACTGTTCCAGTTTTCTATGATGGTCGCGTTATTGCAGTAATTTCTAGACATCGAAATGCGGATCTAATGCGTTCACCATCTCGCTTAGAATTAAATTATCGCGAAATTGCTCACAAGATTTATCAAATGGTTGCCGAAGGAACCTTCCCGATTCAAAATAGTTTTTACCGTTCAGAATCTGCGCCAAGAGTTGGTGACGGTTTAATCCGACTCGATGCTTCAGGCCAAATAACTTATGCAAGTCCAAATGCCAGATCAGCATTCAATCGCGCTGGTTGGAGTGGTGAACTTGAAGGTCATTTATTGGGCGATGTTGTTGAAAGTGTTAAACCCAACTCAAGTATTCCGAGAGATGAATCTTGGCGGAGCATATTGATTGGAAAGAATTTGCGTCGAGAAGAATTTGAAAATGAGAGCGGAATCTTTGATTTATTAGTGATGCCACTCGTTGCGGGCAGCGACCATATTGGCGCCATTGTTTTATTGCACAACGTGACTGAATTGCGTAGAAGAGATCGCGCGCTTGTTACGAAAGATGTAACGATTCGCGAAATTCACCACCGGGTAAAGAATAATTTGCAGACCGTTTCTGCACTTTTAAGATTGCAATCAAGGCGAGTCGATGATGAAACTGCAAAGACTGCATTGGAAGAAGCGGTTCGTCGTGTTGCATCAATCGCAATTGTTCACGAAACACTTTCCAATAGCTCTACTGAATCAGTCGCCTTTGACGAGGTTTACGACCGTATCGTTCACAATGCAATTGAACTGAGCACCCATAAAATTCATGTGAAAAAAGTTGGCTCGTTTGGAACTTTTGACTCACAAATAGCAACTCCTTTGGCACTCGTGATTACAGAGCTAATTCACAATGCTTTAGAACATGGCCTCGCTAATTCTGGTGAGAACTTACGGGTTGAGGTTTCTAGAAGTTCCAACAACTGCGAGGTAAAAATCATTGATGATGGCATTGGGCTTCCATCGGATTTCAAATGGGATCAATCTTCAAACCTCGGACTGCAGATAGTGAAGACTCTTACCGAGAATGAGTTAAAGGGAAGTATTGAGTTAGTTCGTGTGGAAAGTGAAACTCAGGCTGTTCTGAAGTTCTAATAAAGATTTAGCTTTAATAGGCTAGAAGCTGTTTTGGTTTTCTATTAAGCGTGCACGATTTCGTGCCGCACGTCGTTTAAGTGCGCGACGTTCATCTTCTGAAAGTCCGCCCCAAACTCCAGCGTCCTGGCCGCTCTCAAGTGCCCAAGCCAGACATGGTTCTTTAACAATGCAGCGGTTACAAACTTTCTTAGCCTCTTCTATTTGAGCCAGGGCAGGGCCAGTGTTGCCGACCGGAAAGAAAAGTTCCGGATCTTCATCGCGGCAAGCAGATTGATGGCGCCAGTCCATGATTAGTGGGCTCCTTTGAAAAAATTTATTATTAAATCGGGGGAAGTAAAGGGCATTAACTGCCATTCACACAACTCTAATTATCCCGTGTATGACAGCACTTCACAAGGACATTCACTAATTGATTATGTGATTTATGTGATTGAGTGCCCCCGGCGGGAATCGAACCTGCGCTCCCGCCTCCGGAGGGCGGTGCTCTATCCACTGAGCTACGGGGGCAATTAGTAGCAATTATGTAGCAATATATTGCGTAATTGTAGTGTGTTTTTTAGTGCTCGCACTATACCTGCAAGAAATCTGTAATGATTACGCCAGTGATGCACCAGTGATTTACAAGAATTTACGAGAACACAGAATGAAGGTGTCAGATGGAACTTGCCTATTTTGCAACTGGTTGCTTCTGGGGCGCTGAACGTAGATTTTGGCAACTATCTGGAGTTCTTGAAACTAGCGTTGGCTACATGGGCGGCAATCGGCCCGATCCAACTTATGAACAAGTTTGTGCAGGAGTAACAGATCACGCAGAGATTGTCGCTATAACATTTGATCCAAATTTAATTTCTTATCGCAGGTTGCTTGAAGAATTTTGGGTAATGCATGATCCAACTTCTCTTAATAAGCAGGGTGGCGATATCGGAACTCAATATCGAAGTGCAATTTTTACTACTTCAGAGGCACAATTAAATGAAGCGCTCGCTACTAAAGATATTTACCAGGCTTTATTAACGGCTGATGGGATAGGTGACATCGTCACACAGATAGAAAGTGCAGTCCCTCACACTTATTGGCTTGCTGAGGATTACCATCAAAAATACTTAGCGAAGAATCCAAATGGATACGACTGTCATTCAAGTACTGGGGTACTTTTTGCGCAAAAGTAATGTAGTTTACGTGCCATGAGCGCACAGGTATGGGAAATTACTCTTGCAGTACTTTTATTGGTCTTGGCCTTCGACTTCGCAATGGCTTACAAGCAACGCAACGTCGAAACATCACTGACAACCGCAGTTGGTTGGACGCTCTTTTATGTAGCAGCCGCAGTTGTATTCGGAATTTCACTTGGCCAGTGGGCTGATACGCAAGCGCAGAGTGAATTCTTTGCAGGTTGGCTAACTGAATATTCGCTCTCCTTCGATAATCTATTTGTATTCGTACTTATCTTGGCACGATTGAAAGTTGCAAAAGAGAAAGAGCAGTTAATACTTCTAATTGGTATTGCAATGGCTTTGATTATGCGCGGTGGATTTATTGCTCTTGGATCAGTCATTGTTAGCAAATTCTCTTGGGTATTCTTCTTCTTCGGTGCCTTCTTGATCTACACCGCTTACACCTTAATTAAGGAGTCGGGCGAAGAAGAATGGGAAGAGGGAAGAGTAATAAGTTATTTGCGCAGAAAGGGTGCGTCAACATTTACTTTAGCTCTTGTCGCGATTGCGATGACAGATGTTCTCTTTGCGTTTGACTCAATCCCAGCAATTTTTGGACTTACTAAAGATCCATACATAATCGTTACTGCAAATATTTTTGCACTAATGGGGCTCCGCCAGCTTTACTTCCTTATCGGTGGGCTAATGAAGAAGCTGATTTATCTAACGCAAGGGCTATCTTTTATCCTGGCTTTCATCGGAGTGAAGTTGTTCTTCGAAGCGTTGCACTCACAAGGATGGGATCATTTTGGCCCAATAAAAATTCCACACATCACACTTCAGTTTAGTTTGGGAACGATTATTGGGACTCTAGCCGTTACTTCAATTCTTAGTTTGTATAAGACCAGGGACAAAAAAAGCACAAAGTAAGTTATTCTCAACGCATGACAAAACTTACGGCGCTGCCACTTGCTCAATTGCAGAAGCGCAGAAGCGCTAAGTGGCGGGAATTTCCAAATGAAATTCTTCCACTGCCAGTTGCTGAGATGGATTTTGAAATAGCTAAACCGATTCGTGATGTATTAGAAGAGATGATTAAAGGTTCGGATACCGGATATTTGGGACCGATTCCAGAACTTGGTATTAATCTTTCGAAATTTGCTAGCAAGAGATGGAACTGGGAGATAGATCCAGAACATGTCTTTACTGCAACTGACGTAGGTGTCGGTATGGTTGAAATTGCCCGCATGGTTGTGAATCCAGGGGATTCAATAATGATTAACTCTCCGGTTTATCACAACATGAATAATTGGATTGCTGAATTAAAATGCGTTTCTTACGATGCCCCATTGCGCAAAGATGGCCTGCATTACACCTTAGATTTTGCTGCAATTGAGATTGGTTATAAAAGTGGAGTTAAAGCACATTTCTTCTGCAGTCCACATAATCCTGTTGGTACCGTGTTTTCAAAGGCTGAGCTAATTGAACTTGCGGAACTTGCAAAGAAATATGACGTAACAATATTTAGCGATGAAATACATGGTCCGTTAACTTATCCCGACTCAGAATTTCATCCATTTCTTTCAGTAAGTGAGACTGCACGCGAAGTTGGAATTTGCTTAACTGCCGCTAGTAAGAGTTGGAATCTTGCGGGCCTAAAGTGTGCAACCATCATTACCGCACACCCAAAACAATTAGAGCGTGCAAAATCCATGCCAATGGCAGTTCATTACCGCGCTTCACTTTTTGGGGCCGTCGCCTCTGCAACGGCATATGAATGCTTCGATTGGCTCGATAGTGCCATCGAAACTATGGATAGCAATAGGAAATTTCTAGCGAAATTATTGAGTGAAAAATTACCAACAGTTGGTTATCGAATCCCAGATTTTTCTTACTTGGCCTGGCTCGATCTAGCAGAACTCAAGTTAGGTGCAAATCCTGCGGAAGTTCTTTTGGGGCAAGGAAAACTAGCACTAAATCCAGGAATTACTTTTGGCCCAGAATCTGCAAATTTTGTACGGCTAAATTTTGCAACAAGTGAGGAAATACTGAACGAAGCAATCTCAAGAATGGTTTCCTGTGTCAAATAGTGAAGTGAAAGACTTCGACGTCGTAATTGTTGGCGGCGGACATAACGGTCTAGTGGCATCTTGCTATTTAGCTAAAGCAGGTTTGAAAGTCGCAATTTTGGAGAAGAACGATTCCCTGGGTGGCGCAACCGTAAGTCAGAAAGTTTTTCCAGAATACGAAGCACGGTTATCTCGCTATTCTTACTTAGTCTCGCTTCTGCCAGATCAGATAATTAAAGACCTAGATTTGAAATTCAAAACTATTGAGCGCGATGTTTCCTCATTTACTCCCGAGAACGTCGATGGAAAAGATTTAGGTTTGTTAATTAACCGAGGACTTGTTGGTCAGACAGCCGATGATTTTCTTGCGTTAACAGGAAATAGCGATGAAATTGCCGCATGGGAGAGTTTCTATGCCGAAGTGCAGAAGTTGGCTGATGCAATTGCGCCAACGATGCTTCAAAAACTCCCAACACGCTCTCAGCTTAAAGAAAAAGTTGGTCACAAAATTTGGGATGAAGTAATTGAAAATCCACTGGGCGCAGTATTGGAAAGAAGATTCAAGAGCGATGTCGTTCGTGGAATTGTTCTAACTGATGGCTTAATCGGAACATTTTCAGATACAAATAACTTAGCTGCGAATATCTGTTTTCTTTATCACTTGATTGGTAATGGAACTGGTGATTGGAAGGTTCCAGTAGGTGGCATGGGGGCGCTTGTTGCAGAATTAGTTGATACGGCCGGAAAACTCGGCGTTACTTTTGTCTTGGAGAGTGAAGTTAGCTCCATAGCTCAAGTTGAAGGCAAATTTGTTACTACTGCCTCTGGAAAGAGTTATGAAAGTAATTATGTTTTAGCCAACTTCGCGCCACAAAAATTAGCTGGAGTTCTAGTTAACGGTGCAGCTAAGCCAGCCCTAAAGAGCCTTGATGGCAGTCAAGTTAAAGTTAATATGTTGCTCACTAAGTTACCTAGATTGAAATCAGGAACCGATCCTAAGTTGGCTTTTGCTGGAACTTTCCATTTCGATGAGCGCTATTCAGATTTTCAACTGGCATATACCCAGGCAGCCGCAGGAAAAATTCCAGATGTCATTCCGGCTGAAATGTATTGCCACACACTTTCAGACACCTCGATTTTGGGTGCTGATTTAGTAGCGAAAGGCTTCCAGACTTTGACTCTCTTTGGAATGCATACTCCAGCGAGTTTATTTGAGAAAGATAATTCGGGAAGTAAGGCAATTATTTTGGAGCGGTTACTTAATCAGTTAAATCAATATTTAGTTGATCCGATTGAAAGCTGCTTAGCCAAAAATTCAGATGGCTCACTCTGCATAGAGATAAAAAGTCCACTGGATCTTGAAGCAGAAATTGGCTTACCTCGGGGCAATATTTTTCACAAAGATCTCTCAATGCCGTTCCGCGAAGATGGAACTGCCCCAAGTTGGGGTGTTGAAACAGATGTGCCCAACTTATTTTTATGCGGGGCGGGCGCGATTCGGGGCGGGGGAGTTAGTGGAATCCCAGGACACAATGCCGCCGCTGCAGTTCTCGAAGCGCGCGGGTTGTAACTCATAAGGTAGATTTGTCTCATGTTCAAAGCCATCCGCCGGTTATTAGCTGCAATTACTTTTCTTGCTGTAATAGCTGCTGCACTTAAAACAGCATTTGAATGGGTCGCACAAAG
>CANLEG010000007.1 GCA_947489605.1 Actinomycetota bacterium | reverse complement strand
ATTCCCAGAACTACATAAACGTAGGTCAGGTTGGAACCAGTTACTTGGACCAGATTTTCCACGAAGATCTCCTATATGTGTGCGTCGTTGAACCCATGAGGTCGAAAGATTACACATAGAACCACTGAGAGATGCAAATAAATGGGTATGCCGCAGATTGCTCGCGCTCAATTCCACGTCTGGGACCAGATAACCTAGCCGTAATGAACCTAGCCACTACAAACTTATTTGATGCCCACTCGGTTGTCTCCAGCCTTGGGTTGATTGGCGTGCTGGGCATTATTTTCATGGAGACCGGATTATTAATTGGTTTGGTTTTCCCAGGTGGCGAGGTTGTCTTCTTGGCTGGTATCGCCGCTTCGGGATCAGGAACCGCCCTATTAGGTGATGCCAAACTTTCAGCACCACTTCTGTTTGCGCTTGCACCTGTGGCTGCAATTGTTGGTGGCGAGGTTGGATATTGGTTTGGTAAAAAATATGGCAGAAAGTTTTTCGAGCGACCAAACACTCGATTTTTTAATCAGAAAATGGTTGAGACAACTGAAAAATGGTTAATGAAATACGGCCCGCGCAAAGCTTTGGTTTTTGGTCGCTTCATTCCATTTGCCCGAACCCTAATTAATCCAGTCTGTGGCGTGACAAATTTAGAACGTAAATTGTTTTCAACTTGGAACGCGATAGGCGCAATCATTTGGACGCAAGTTGCAATTGGAATTGGTTATCTTTTAGGTGATGTAATCAAAGGATCAGTGAATAAATATTTATACCCTGTTGTGGGAATTATAGTTTTGGTTTCACTAGTGCCGCTCTTGGTTGGAATTTATAAAGAGCGAAAGCTAAAAAATAACTAGAGTCCTAAATCTGCAAGTTGATAGGCGGCTAAATATTCCAAACCATTTTCTGCTATTAGTGGTGCGGCTCCGCGTTCAACAATAACTGCAACACCAACAACAATTGCGCCGGCCTCTTTTAGAGCCTCAACCGCAGTCATTACTGAACCGCCAGTGGTTGAAGTATCTTCAACGGCAAGTACTCGCCGACCTTTAACATCTGGGCCTTCAATGCGGCGTTGTAAACCATGTGCTTTCTCCGCTTTGCGAACTACAAAAGAATCCAACTTGCGGCCGTTACTTGCTGCGACATGCATCATTGCTGTTGCAACAGGATCCGCGCCAAGGGTTAAGCCACCAACAGCATCAAACTCTAAATTTTTTGTTAGCTCCAACATCACTTCACCAACTAGCGGTGCTGCAACGGCATCCAGTGTCACGCGGCGAAGGTCTATGTAGTAGTTGGCTTCTTTACCTGAAGACAAAATAACTTTCCCATGAACGACGGCTTTGTTTAAAATCTCTTCTCGTAATTTTTCGCGTGAATTCATGCGTGAACCCTAGCCTTCTTCCTTATAAACCATGATTGTTTGCTTACCTTTTCGCACCAATGATTTTGGTGGGTTTGCTTCAATTAGCGCATCTACTTCCGTGCGTAGCTTTGCCACTTCAAGCGCCATTGATGCAACAGCTGATTCCAATTCCATGATGCGTTTAATTCCCGCGAGATTTATTCCTTCGCCAACAAGGCGTTGAATATTTCGGAGAGATGCAATATCAAGTAATGAATATCGGCGGCCACGTCCAGAAGCGCGACCAGGTGAAACTAAACCCATGCGATCATATTGACGCAACGTTTGTGGATGCATTCCAGAAAGTTGTGATGCAATCGAAATTACATATACGGCTTCATCATCTGAATGTTCGTCATTGCTCATTATTAGGCCCTCGCTCTCTGAGCTAGATCTATCCGTGGATTAAACTCTTCGGTTGCTTTAGCAAACGCTTCTAACGCTTCTTTTGCTTTTCCATCTACGCGTTGTGGAACTTGAACTTCAACAGTGATTAATAAATCGCCCGTACCTCTTGCAGTTTTTACACCGCGAGATTTAACTCGAAGTGTGCGCCCACTAGGAGTTCCTGGTGCAATGCGAACCGTTACTTCATCGCCGTCAATTGTTGGAACTTTTATATCCGCACCAAGTGCAGCTTCGGTAAAAGTGACCGGAAGGGACATTAATAAATTCAATTCATTTCTAGAAAAAACTGGATGTTTTACTACGTTAACTGTTACGAATAAATCTCCAGGGCCCGCCGGTCCGTTGCCACCACGGCCTTTTAATTTTATTTTTGCGCCATCATTTATTCCGCCAGGGATTCGTGTTGTAACTGAATTAGCTTTTCCGCCTTGTGGTGCGAGTTTTAAATCAAGCTCTGTTCCAAAAATTGAATCTCTAAATGAAATTGTTGTGGTTGCTGCTAAATCTTGGCCACGTCTTGGTCCATGTCCTGCACCAAAAATTGTGCCGAAGATATCTTGCGACCCACCGCCACCAAATAGATCTGAGAAATCGGCTCCTTGAAATCCGCCACCGAAGTTAGGGCCACCCTGGGGAATTCGGCCACCTTTAAATGCTTCGCGCATCTCGTCGTATTCAGCGCGCTTTTTATCATCAGAGAGAACTTCGTAGGCTTCTGAAACTGATTTGAATTTTTCTTCTAGCTTCTTGTCGCCCTTTGTTTTATCAGGGTGTAGCTCTCTAGCCAGCTTTCGATACTGCTTTTTTACCGCCGCAGCATCATCGCTTTTTTTAACACCAAGGATTAAATACAGATCTTTCTCGTATAAATCCTTGGCAGCCATAGTTAATTCCTAGTTAGTTTCTGGATCTGTGACAGCAACTCGTGCGGGACGAATTACTCGCTCTTTGAACTTAAAACCTGGTTGCAACACTTGAGTAACCAAAGTTTCAGTAACTTCTGGTGAAGTTGAGTGAATTAGCGCCTCATGAATATTTGGATCGAATGGAACGTCAACATCTGCAAATTGCGATAACCCAAGTTTGGTCGTAATTGCTTGCAGTTGATCGGCTACGGCTTTAAAACCGCCGGTAAGTTCACCGTGCTCTTCTGCTCTCGAAATATCATCTAGAACTGGAAGCATTTCCGATAAAACTATTGCGGTCGTAATTTCGTTAGCTGTGATTCGATCTCTGTCAACACGTTTGCGATAATTTGCATACTCGGCTTGAACCCGTTGTAAATCAGAAGTTAAAACTGCAACTTCATCTACTTCTACTTCAGCCAGCGCTTCATCTACCGCATCAGAGAGTTCCTTATCGGAACTCTCTGGCACAGTATTTTCAGATTCGGTTGTCACTTACTTTCTTCAACAATCTCAGCATCTTCAACGCCGTCATCTGCTTGTGGTGCTTCAGCAGAAGCTGCATTTGCTGCATATAGTGCGGCGCCTAATTGTTGAGACAGTTCGCTAACTTTCTCAGTTGAACTCTTAATCGCAGCTAAGTCAGTTCCTTCTAAAGCTTTCTTTAGATCTGCAACTGCGGTTTCAACTTCGCCACGTTTTTCAGCGTTTTCACCTTCGGTGAATTTTTCAGCGTTATCTTTTAAGAACTTCTCGGTTTGATAAACAAGTGAGTCACCGGTGTTGCGAACTTCTGCTTCTTCGCGGCGTTGTTTATCTTCATCAGCATGTGCTTCAGCATCTTTCATCATGCGATCAATCTCTTCTTTTGAAAGTGCTGATCCACCTGTGATTGTCATTGACTGTTCTTTACCAGTTCCTAGATCCTTTGCAGAAACATGAACAATTCCGTTGGCATCGATATCGAATGTAACTTCAACCTGCGGGATTCCACGAGGTGCAGGTGCAATTCCAGTAAGTTCAAACATGCCTAACCGCTTGTTATAAGCAGCCATTTCACGTTCGCCTTGGAAAGCTTGGATTTGAACTGCAGGCTGATTGTCATCGGCAGTTGTAAAAATTTCGGAACGCTTAGTTGGGATAGTTGTATTGCGTTCAATTAGCTTTGTCATAACGCCGCCCTTGGTTTCGATACCAAGAGATAGTGGAGTCACATCAAGCAGTAGAACATCTTTAACTTCACCCTTAAGAACACCGGCTTGAAGCGCTGCACCATCTGCAACAACTTCATCTGGGTTAACGCTCTTATTTGGTTCTTTGCCACCAGTTAAATCGCGAACCAGATCAAAAACTGCTGGCATACGAGTCGAACCGCCGACTAGAACTACGTGATCGATATCCGCAATTGGAATTCCAGCATCTTTTAATACAGCCTGGAATGGCTTTTTGCATCGTTCTAATAAATCTGCAGTCATGCCTTGGAATTGGGCACGAGTGATTGTTTCATCCAAGAAAAGTGGATTCTTCTCAGTGTCAACAGTTATATAAGGCAGATTGATTGAAGTTTGTTGTGATGATGACAATTCAATCTTTGCTTTTTCCGCTGCTTCGCGAACACGTTGCATCGCCATCTTATCTTTTGTTAAATCGATACCATTCTTCGCAGCAAATGTTTTTACAAGATAATCAACTAAAGATTGATCCCAATCGTCGCCACCTAGAATATTGTCGCCATTAGTTGCTTTAACTTCAACAACACCGTCACCGATTTCTAGAAGTGAAACGTCGAATGTTCCACCACCAAGGTCGAATACCAAAATAGTTTTTTCGGTATCGCCTTTATCCATGCCATATGCAAGTGCTGCTGCTGTTGGCTCGTTAACAATTCGCAGTACATTTAAGCCAGCAATTTCGCCAGCTTCTTTTGTTGCTTGTCGTTGTGCGTCATTGAAGTATGCAGGAACAGTAATTACTGCATCTGTAACAGTGTCGCCAAGAAAACTTTCAGCATCGCGTTTTAACTTCATCAAAATACGCGCGCTTATTTCTTGAGGTGTGTATGACTTTCCATCAATATCCATATTCCAACTTGTGCCCATGTGGCGCTTAACTGAGCGAATTGTGCGCTCTACATTTGTAACTGATTGTCGCTTTGCAACTTCGCCAACTAGAACTTCACCGTTCTTTGCGAAGGCAACGATCGATGGCGTTGTGCGAGCGCCTTCTGCGTTTGTAATTACAGTTGGCTCTCCGCCTTCTAATACAGATACACAGCTGTTTGTAGTTCCTAAGTCGATTCCGACTGATCTAGCCATTTTTATTGCTCCTTTTTGATATCTCAGCCTGTTTTTTGACCGGCTATGGTCGAATTCTCGTCCTTGAGTCGCTCGATGTCAAAAGATTGAGCCGAGCAGACTCAAGTTGAGTTAGTCAGGTAACGCCTGGGTTCAGCGGGATATTCCCGTGAGTTCGCGGGGTGGGCTCTAGCCTTCTCACATGAACTTTGGAATGAACTATGTGGCGATCGTCCTATATCTCTTCACGCTCTTCGGCCTTGGGAGTTTTCTCCTCAAGGGGCGCGAGATGTATCGCCGGATTTCCGCGGGCCAGAGCGATCCGGCTCGATTCCTAAACAAGGGCGAGCGCGCAACTGCGATGGCTAAAGAAATTTTGCTTCACACCAGAATGCTGCGATTTACTGGATCTGCAATTGCACACTGGTTTGTAATGATTGGTTTTGTTGCACTGCTTGGAACGCTGATAACTGCATACGGACAATTGTTAGATGCCTCATTTGTGTTACCAATAATTGGAAACTGGGCGCCTTACCGTTATTTCGAATTAGCTATTGCTTGGGCTACTGGAATTTCAATTGTTGCTCTTATTGGAATCAGACAAGTTACTAGATTTTTTCACCAGAGTCGCACTTCAAGATTTCTTGGATCCAGATCACTAAAGGCTTACTACGTCGAAGCAACCATTTTAGCTGTTGTAATTTGTGTAATTACTTTAGATTATTTAGAACATCAATATTATGTGAATGCAACCGCTGTTCAAATAGTTGCCGGAATTAAAATTTGGGTTTCAGTTATGTGGTTTGTTGTTATTGCAAATGATTTAACTATGGGAGTTGCTTGGCATCGATTCTTGGCACCATTTAATATTTTCTTTAAACGAAATCTGGATTCAAGACCTGCGCTCGGTGAATTGCCGGAAATGATTTCACATGGCAAGCCAATTAACTTTGAAGATCCAAAAGATGATGATGTATTTGGAATCGGAAAGAGCGCCGACATTTCTTGGAAAGGCTTGCTTGATATGGCGAGTTGCACCGAGTGCGGCCGTTGCCAATCACAATGTCCAGCTTGGCATACTGATAAACCGCTTTCACCGAAGTTATTAATAATGGCGATGCGAGATCATGCGCTCACGAAAGTCCCAAGTGATGAAAATATTGTTGGAAATATTATTTCTCCTGAAGTTCTGTGGTCGTGCACTATGTGTGGCGCTTGCGTCGAAGAATGCCCGGTTGATATCGAACACATTGATCACATTGTAAATATGCGCCGTTTTCAGGTTCTAGTTGAATCAGAATTTCCATCAGAACTTGGTGGCACCTTTAGAAACCTAGAAAAAACTGGCAACCCTTGGGGCTCCAATCGTGCTGATCGCAACGGCTGGATAGCTGAATGCGACTTCCCAGTAACGCTAATAGAGAACGAAATTCCTGAAGATATCGAATACTTATTCTGGGTTGGTTGCGCTGGCGCATATGAAGAGCGCGCAAAGAAAACTACAAAAGCAGTCGCTGAACTTCTATATATGTCTGGCACAACTTTTGGTGTTTTAGGTCAACGCGAGACTTGCAGTGGCGACCCAGCCCGCCGTTCTGGAAATGAATTCTTGTATCAAATACTCTCTCGAGAAAATATTGAAACATTGCAACAAACCTTTGGTACCCGCGGTGTGAAAAAAGTTGTAGTTACCTGCCCACATTGCTTTACAACTATTGGCCGCGACTACAAACAACAAGGATTTGAATTACAGATGGTTCATCACACGCAATTACTTAATCAATTAATCAAAGAGGGAAAACTTAAAACTTCACCACATAAGAGCGATGCAACACTTACTTATCACGACCCTTGCTATTTGGGCCGACACAATCAGATTTATCAACCACCCCGCGAACTCTTAGAATCAACTGGAGTTGCAGTTACTGAAATGCCAAGAAATCAAGAACGTTCTTTCTGTTGTGGCGCTGGTGGTGGCCGCATGTGGATGGAAGAAACGATTGGCACCCGAATCAACTTGAACCGAGTAGATGAAGCGATCGCAACCGAAGTTAAAGAGGTTGCAGTCGCATGTCCATTCTGCAGAATTATGGTTAGCGATGGAATGACTGCCCGTGAATCAGATATTGGGGTTTTAGATGTTGCTCAAGTTCTTTTGCGGAATATTAAAGGGTAAGTAATAACTACGCCTGCAACCAAACCACCAACATGTGCGCGCCAATCAATTCCAGAAATTGTAAATGTCATTAACAAGTTAACAATTATTACGCCGACTATGTTCTGATAATTTGCGCCGGCCTTTTTTCCAATTACAAGTAGTGCGCCAAAGACTCCATAAACCGCACCTGATGCACCGACTGCGTAAACATTTTGCGGGCCAAAATAAAGCGACGCTGCTGAAGCGCCTAATAATGAGCCTATAAAAATAATTCCAAAGCGGAATTTCCCAACATATTCTTCGACTGGGGTTCCGATCGAATATAGGGCTAACATATTAAATATTAAGTGCAACCAACCTGCGTGTGTCAGAGCAACAGTTAGTAGGCGATACCACTGGCCAGTATTTACTCCTGGGAAATAACCATTTGCATAATTTCCACCGTGAAACAACGCCAATTGACTTTGTAGATCCGGGAATACAAATTGTGTTAGAAGGAAAGTGCCCGAAATTAAAACAATCAGGCTCGTAGTGAGCGATTGCTTATCCTTCATAGGATTATTCTGAAATTGTTACAGTGTTTATTTTTACAGCTTGAACTGGGCGATCTTGGCCACCAGTCTTAACTGCGCCGATAGCATCAACAATCTTCTTTGAAGCTTCCTCAGTTACTTCACCAAAAATTGTGTGCTTGCGATTCAACCAAGCGGTTTCTGCAACTGTAATAAAGAATTGTGAACCATTTGTTCCTGGTCCGGCATTTGCCATTGCAAGAATGTAAGGACGATCGAATGCTAATTCTCCGTGAAATTCATCTGCAAATTGATAACCAGGTCCACCAGTTCCGTTGCCAAGTGGATCGCCACCTTGAATCATAAAGTTTGCAATTACGCGGTGAAACACAGTTCCATCATAAAGATTCTTTGAAGTTTTTTCGCCAGTGATTGGATCAACCCATTCACGCTTTCCGGTAGCAAGTTCAACAAAATTTGCAACAGTCTTTGGTGCGTGGTTTGGAAACAAATCAATCTTGATGTCGCCCATGCTTGTGTGAAGAATTGCTGTTGACATGTTTGCCCTTTCGGTGGCTTCTTATAATTATTTGTGGAGACTAACTTGTGGAGACTTGTGGAGACCAGGGGAATCGAACCCCTAACCCCCGCCTTGCAAAGGCGGTGCTCTACCAATTGAGCTAGGTCCCCGCGGTTAACGGGTAAGTGGCGCAACCTTATCTAAAGTTTGCTCACTTATTAAATCTGTAAAACAAGTTAATTAACACGATTGGTGGGCCTTAGTGGACTTGAACCACTGACCTCTTCCTTATCAGGGAAGCGCTCTAACCAAGCTGAGCTAAAGGCCCAAACGCGATAATTTAACTGCTGAAGGCTACCCGACTTTAAAGCCTGAACCAAAAGCCCTAATTTCTAGCTGAAATTACTCTTTAACCTGCGTAATTGATACCACTGAAATTCCGTCGTCGAGATTTACTAATCTGACTCCGAGGGTGTCGCGGCTGGTTTCACGGATTTCAGAACACGCAGTTCTAATTACAACTCCACCCGATGTAATTGCAAGAATCTCATCACTTGCCTCAACAATCATTGCACCAACTAAAACGCCACGAGAATCTTCATCGATCTTCGCTGCTTTAACTCCGAGACCGCCGCGACCTTGTGGTCGGTATTCATCTAGTGGTGTTCGTTTTGCATAGCCACCATCTGTTGCAGTTAAAACAAACTTTGGTGCGGAGATTTCAGTGATTGCCGCCATTGTTAATAATTGATCTTTGCTGCGGAATTTCATTCCGATAACTCCACTGGTCGAACGTCCCATTGCGCGAATAGATTCTTCATTTGCGCCAAAGCGAAGCGACATTCCATTTTTAGATACTAGAAGTATTTCATCTTTCTCGCTGACTAGCGCTGCAGAAACTAATTCATCGTTCTCTTTAAGGTTTATTGCAATCAATCCACCAGCACGGGGTGAGTCGTACTCAACCAATGGCGATTTCTTAACAATGCCGCCGCGAGTTGCGATAGCTAAGAATGGATGGGAGTTGTAATCAGAAATTGCAATTACCTGAGCAATAGTTTCATCTGGTTTAAATGCCAAGAGATTTGCAACATGTTGTCCTCTAGCATCTCGGCCAGCATCAGGAAGTTCGTGAACTTTTGCGCGATAAATGCGACCCTTGTTTGTAAAGAATAAAAGCCAATCGTGAGTTGAAGCAACAAAGAAGTGTTCAACAAGATCGTCTTGCTTTAACGCCGCTCCCTTAACGCCTTTACCACCGCGACGTTGTGATCGATATAAATCAGCTTTTGTGCGCTTGGAGTACCCAGTTTTTGTAATTGTTACAACAACACTTTGATCTGGAATTAAATCTTCGACTGATAAATCGGTGTCCCCGGAAATGATTTGGGTGCGACGTTCGTTGCCATATTTCGCTGTTAGTTCTTGTAGTTCGGTTTTAATTATTTCGCGCTGCTTCACTTCAGAGGCAAGGATGCTATTTAGTTCAATGATTTCAGCCATTAAGCCTTCATACTCATCATTGATTTTCTGTCGTTCAAGTGCAGCAATTCTTCGTAATTGCATATCCAAAATTGCATTTGCTTGGATCTCGTCTACTTCCAAAAGTTTCATCAATCCGGTGCGAGCTTCTTCTGGGGTCCGTGATGCGCGAATTAATGCGATAACTGCATCTAATGCGTCCAGTGCTTTTAAATAGCCGCGAAGTATGTGTGCGCGTTTTTCGCGTTCGTGCAATCTGTATTTGGTGCGGCGAACAATAACTTCAACTTGGTGTTCGATGTAATAACGAATGAATTCATCGATGCGAAGTGTTCTAGGAACTCCATCTACCAACGCGAGCATATTTGCGCCGAATGAATCTTGTAATTGGGTGTGTTTGTAAAGGTTATTTAAAATTACCTTTGGAATTGCATCATTTCTTAGAACGATTACTAGCCTCTGGCCTAACCGCTCGTTACCTTCGTCGCGAACATCCGCGATGCCTTTGATGCGGCCATCTTTAACAAGTTCAGCAATTTTGAGAGCTAGGTTGTCTGGGTTAACTTGATACGGCAGTTCAGTTACTACTAAACAAGTGCGCTTATTTATTTCTTCAACTTCAACTACAGCGCGCATAATTATTGAGCCACGGCCGGTTCGGTAGGCATCTTCAATTCCCTGCCGTCCAACTATTAGCGCTTTAGTTGGGAAATCTGGTCCTTTAACAATGGTTAGAAGTTTCTCTAGTAAATCTTTGGGATCTGCATCTGGGTTTTCAAGAGACCAAACAACACCTTCTACAACTTCATTCAAATTATGTGGTGGAATATTTGTAGCCATACCAACGGCGATACCAGCGCTGCCATTAACCAGAAGATTTGGGAAGCGACTTGGTAGAACGGTTGGTTCTTGAGATCTGCCGTCATAGTTTGGAATGAAATTAACTGTGTCTTCGTCAATATCTCGCATCATTTCCATAGCAAGAGGTGCAAGTCGGGCTTCGGTATAACGCATTGCTGCGGCTGGATCATTTCCTGGTGAACCGAAGTTTCCGTTTCCATCAATTAGTGGATAACGAAGTGACCAAAATTGTGCGAGCCGAACTACCGCGTCATAAATAGCGGTATCACCGTGTGGATGGTAATTACCCATAACATCACCGACGATGCGAGAAGATTTATAATAACCCTTATCTGGTCGATATCCCGCGTCGTACATTGCATATAAAACTCTGCGGTGAACTGGTTTCAAACCATCGCGAATATCTGGAAGTGCGCGACCAACAATTACCGACATTGCATAATCTAAATAAGAGCGCGCCATCTCGACTTGAAGATCAACAGATTCAATTCGGTCGTGTGCCGCAGTTTTATCCGGATTCATATTTTCAGCCATTTGTAGCCACCTAGATATCCAAGAATCGAACATCTTTAGCATTGCGTTGAATAAAGTTTCGGCGCAGTTCAACATTTTCGCCCATAAGAACTGAGAACAAATCGTCAGCTGCGGCAGCATCTTCAAGAGTTACTTGAATTAAAACGCGGTGCGCGGGGTCCATTGTTGTATCCCAAAGTTCTTTCGCTGGCATTTCTCCAAGTCCTTTAAATCGCTGAATTCCATCTTCTTTTGGTAAACGCTTTCCGGCATCGATTCCGATTTGAATAAAACCATCGCGTTCGCGATCAGAGAATGCGTACTGAACTGGTTCTTTACCGCCCCACTTAAGTTTATAAAGTGGTGGTTGAGCAAGATATACAAAACCGTGTTCGATTAGTGGGCGCATAAATCTAAATAATAAAGTTAGTAAAAGTGTGCGGATGTGTTGGCCATCAACATCAGCATCGGCCATCAAAATTATTTTGTGATAGCGAAGTTTTGCAACATCGAAATCATCGTGAATACCGGTGCCCAGCGCTGTGATTAGTGATTGAACTTCATTGTTCTGTAACACCCGATCGATGCGGGCTTTTTCAACATTCAAAATCTTTCCGCGAATTGGAAGTACTGCTTGATATCTTGAATCGCGCCCACCTTTTGTTGATCCACCAGCGGAATCACCTTCGACAATATAAAGCTCGCATTTTTCTGGATCGGTCCATTGGCAATCTGCCAACTTTCCTGGCATGCCTCGGCCTTCTAATAAACCTTTGCGGTTACGCGATAAATCGCGTGCTTTTCGTGCAGCAACTCGTGCAGCAGCAGCATCGATGCTTTTGCGAACAATATCTTTACCTTCGCTGGGATTTTGTTCAAACCAGCTTGTTAAGTGGTCGTTCATACTTTTTTGCGTAAATGATTTTGCTTCAGTGTTACCAAGTTTAGTTTTTGTTTGACCTTCAAATTGTGGCTCTGCTAATTTGATTGAAACTATCGCGGTTAGGCCTTCGCGAATATCTTCACCAGTTAAGCGATCTTCTTTCTTGCGAATGAATCCCCACTCTTCGCCAAATTTATTTACTACAGATGTGAGAGCGGTACGAAAGCCTTCTTCATGTGCTCCACCTTCGTGGGTGTGAATTGTGTTCGCAAAGGTATAAACAGATTCAGTGAAACCAGCGTTCCACTGCATTGCGATTTCCAAACTCATTTTATGTTTGGTTTCATCAGTCACAAAAGAGATGATGGATTTGTGGGTCTCGCCTTTTGTCTGGTTTAAATGCTTAACAAAATCAATAATTCCACCTAGGTAGTGGTAGCGAACATGAAGTGGCTCGCCTTTCTCATCCACATGTCCTGGACGCAGATCTGTCAAAGTTAAAATTAAACCTTTATTTAAAAAAGCCATTTCACGGAAACGTGTTGACAGAACTTCAAAGGAAAAATCAGTAGTTTCGAAGATATCTTTTGATGGCCAGAAAGTTACTGTGGTTCCGTGATCATTTGTTGCTTCGCCTTTTCGAACTGGTGCTTGCGGAACACCTAATTTGTATTCTTGATACCAATGAAAGCCATCGCGCTTAACTTCAACTGCTAGATCTGTGCTCAATGCATTAACTACAGAGATACCAACGCCGTGTAACCCGCCAGAAACCGAGTAGCCACCATCGCCAAACTTTCCACCGGCGTGTAAAACTGTTAGAACAACTTCTAAAGCTGGTTTCTTTTCAACTGGGTGAATGTCTACTGGAATTCCGCGACCGTTATCAACACACTGCAGCGATCCATCTGGCATTAAAGTGATATCGATGTCGGTGCAATAACCGGCCAGCGCTTCATCCACTGAGTTATCGACAACTTCATAAACTAAATGATGTAAACCTCGTTCACCGGTTGATCCGATATACATTCCGGGGCGTTTGCGAACTGCGTCCAAACCTTCAAGAACGGTGATATTTGAAGCGTTATAGGTTTTCTCGCTCAATTAGCACCTCCTATCAAAACTCAAAATTCTCGCGAGAAAACCTGCTTAAAACCTTTAAGGGCGAACCTCGACGGTTTTTGTTAATTCAATGCCGTAATCCTAGTCCGTAAACCCGTAGCGAACTACCGCAAAAGCGGCTTGTGCGGTGGGTTAGAAGGGTTAAATCGTGGAAGTTGTAGGTGGTTACTGCGTGGGTTTAATTTTACGCTCAGCCGTAAGTGTCTCTGGGCCCTCTGGCACCACGAATTGTCCGCAGCCCCTTCTTCCAATTTGGGGCATGTGGCCCGATGAAAACCAGAACCTCTACCAACGCACCTGGTGCGGAATTGCTAATAGTTTTTAAAAGTTCAGTGGAAATAATATTTAACTGCGTCGCCCATGCTGTTGACGATGTTTGAATTGTTAATCTGCCATCAACTAATGAGATTGGTGTTGAATGCGTGGCAATTTCTGATCCAACAATTTTTTCCCAATCTGAAAAAATATTTCCTTCTGCTAATCCTTGTCGCCAATCTCGGGAAATGATTAATTCATCAAAAACTGAACCAATTTGTTGTGGATCTCCAATTTGGCTTCGCACTGCCGCTTCGCCATTGACACTACTGTTTCTATTTCTCTTTGCTTGGTTACGAAAAGAGCGGTACAGCTCTCGTGCTAAATCTCGTGCCATTTAATTTACTTCCGATAGTTTAGAAATTTTATTAACTTGTCCGGATTTAACAAGGAATCGATTGCCTGACAACTCTTTTGGTAGATCGTTTTCTACTGCCACTGTAATAAATGTTTGCTCGGCAGAATTCGCTAGCTTAATCAAATGAATTCTGCGCTCTTCATCTAGCTCAGAAAAAACATCATCTAAAATTAATATTGGTTTTAAACCATCTTTTACTAATAATTTATAAGTGGCTAATTTTAAACTTAACGCGACCGACCAAGATTCGCCATGACTGGCATAACCTTTGACTAAGTGATCTCCGAGATTTAAAAGTAGGTCATCGCGGTGTGGCCCAGTAAGTGTTAGCCCACGTTCCATTTCAGCGGCCCGGGTTATTTTCATACGTTCTAAGATCTTAAGTGTGTTGTCGGCTGGGTTTAAAGTTGGATCTTCAATACTGGATTTATAAGTGATAAATGCTGGTTTCTCTGACGATATCTCTCGGTAAATTTCTTGGAAAATAGGTTCGAAATCTTTAAGTGCTTGCAACCTGGCCGCAATAATCTCGCCACCAAAATTTGCCACTTGTTCGTCCCAGGCCGCCAAAGATTCCGTTCCTGCTCGAGATTTTAATAATGAATTTCTTTGGCGAACCGCTCTTTCGTAATCAGAAATCACGCCGGCTAATCTTGGAGAGCGCAAAATTAAAAGTTGGTCGATAAATTTTCTTCGTTCACTTGGATCACCGCGAACTAGGTCGAGGTCTTCAGGGGAGAAATAAATTGCCTGCACAATGCCAAATATTTCTTTCTGGCTGCGGACTGGGTTCTGGTTTATGCGAGCTCGGTTGGTCTTCTCGCTATTTATTTCTAGCTCAACCAAAACTTCTCGGTCTGGTAATTGAGTTTTAGCTCTGATGTAAGCGGCTGTGCTCCCAAGTTGAACTAAGGGTTGATCGCTAGAAACTCTATGGGATGATAGAAAAGATAGATAAAGAATTGATTCGACTATGTTTGTTTTGCCTTCACCGTTCCGACCAATAAAAATTGAGATTCCGGGAGTTAATTCTAATTCTAGGTTTTTGTAAGACCTGAAGGTGGTTAGTGAAAGGTTTGAAATAAACACTTTGTAAGTTGCCTAAGTGACTAGTTAATAATTAAGAGGTGTAACGCATTGGCATTAGCAAATACTTGTAAGAGGTGTTTGCTGCCCCACTTGGCTCTGTTTTTCCAGTTAAAACAGCAGGCTTCTTATCGCCGGTGAAAGATATATGCACAAATGGTGCGTTGATCGCTTGTAGGCCATCGGTTAAAAAGGTTGGATTAAATGCAATGTTTATATCTTCACCGGTGTAGTTGATATTTAACTCTTCGGTGGCTTGAGCATCTTCACCAGTTCCAGCTTCTAATTGAAGTGTGTTGTTTCCAAAGACCAAACGTAGTGGGACTGTTTTATCTGTTACTAACGCAACTCGTCGCACTGAGTCTAAAAATGGTGCTACTTCAATAACTGCCTCGGCGGTTGATTCAGTTGGTAATAAATGTCTAAAGGGTGGGAAGCTGCCATCTAAAGTTCTTGATGTCATTGTTTTATCTTCAGAGACAAAACCAACTAACTTTTCATTTGATGTTGTTGGTGAGAGCGCGAATGTTATCTGCCCGCCACCCGCTAAAGATTTTGCAGCGTCAATTAAAGTTCTAGCTCTAAGCAATGTTGAAGCTTCTAGATTTTTATCTTTAGGGTTCCAGTTAATTTCTTTTACTGCTAACCGATATCTATCTGTGGCGGCTAAAGTAATAACGTTTTTATTCATTTCAATATGAACACCTGTGAGTGTTGGAAGTGAATCATCTTTTCCGGCAGCAATCGCTACTTGGTTAACCGCGTTTGCAAAAACATCACCAGGGATTTCTCCGGCTGCTTGTGGAAGGGTTGGTAAGTTTGGGTATTCGTTTACTGGAAGGGTTGGTAAGGTAAATTTTGCACTTCCTGCGGTTACTAAAACTCGAGTTCCATCTAAAGTAAATGTGACGGGTTTTGCGGGAAGAGATCTAGCAATCTCAGCTAACAATCTTCCAGGAACTAAAACTTTTCCTTTAGTTGCAATGTCCGCGCTAATAATTGCTTTGGTGGATGTTTCTAAATCCGAGCCAGTTAAGGTAATTGAGTCGGTTACATCAATCATGATTCCAAGCAGCGCTGTTTGGATAGGGCGGGATGAAAGGCTGCGGGCAACCCAGTTAACAGCATCGATCAACGGATCGCGTTCGACAACAAACTTCATTCCCTTATCCTTCCCTCAATGAGGCTGTTAGCAAACCCACACAGGTTCGCCAGTCCCCAACCTTTTCTATTTAATATAAGTATTCGTAGTAACTAGAGTTGAAATCTGTGGACAATCAAGAAAACCCCTGGTCGCCCCGCATAAAACCTTTACTTTATGGCTGTGGGAATCCCGTGGATAACCAAAACTAACTTGTCCCACCGACACCCCTTCCCCAACCAAACCCTTAGTTTTCCACACTTATCCCCAAGTTATCCCCAAGGTGGGGGCAACTGCCTGCACAATGTGTGTAATTAGTTTTTAGGTAACTAGTTTCTAGCCTGCAATTTGATTCGGTTAGTCAACTCGGTGACCTGGTTATAAATTGAACGGCGCTCAGCCATCAACTGACGGATCTTGCGATCTGCATGCATAACAGTTGTGTGGTCGCGCCCTCCAAAAGTCTGTCCGATTTTCGGCAACGAGAGCTCGGTTAGCTCGCGGCATAAATACATTGCAATCTGCCGGGCATTTACCAAAACCCGGGACCGAGAGGTTCCGCAAAGGTCATCCAAGGTAAGGCTGAAGTAGGTCGCGGTCTGGGCCATGATTGTCGTGGCTGTGATTTCTGGTCCGCCAGCTTCTGGAATTAAATCCTTTAAAACAATTTCGGCTAAACCTAAATCAACAGCTTGGCGATTTAAAGAAGCGAAAGCAGTTACCCGAATTAACGCACCCTCAAGCTCGCGAATGTTTGAAGAAATTTTACTTCCAATATATTCCAACACATCATCCGGCGCATTCAATTTATCTTGAGCTGCTTTTTTGCGAAGAATCGCAATACGGGTTTCTAATTCTGGTGGTTGAATATCTGTAATCAAACCCCATTCAAATCGACTACGTAAACGATCTTCCAAAGTGGTCAATTGTTTTGGTGGGCGGTCACTAGAAATAACAATCTGCTTATTTGCGTTGTATAAAGTGTTGAAGGTGTGGAAGAACTCTTCCTGAGTTCGCTCTTTATTTTCTAAGAACTGAATATCATCAACCAGAAGCACATCTAGATCACGATAGCGGCGTTGGAAAACCGAAGCTTTGTCGTCACGAATAGAGTTAATGAAGTCATTTGTGAACTCTTCGCTTGAAACATATCTAACCCGGACGCTGCCATATAACTCTTTGGCATATGCGCCAATAGCATGTAATAAGTGGGTTTTTCCGAGCCCGGACTCACCATAAATAAATAGTGGGTTGTATGCCTTTGCTGGAGCTTCAGCAACAGCCACTGCGGCGGCGTGGGCAAATCGATTCGATGCACCGATAACAAAAGTTTCAAAAATGTAACGAGGGTTTAATTGAGTTGGCTCTGATGTGATTGCTGATTTTGAATCTCGACCAGTTCCAGATTTAGGAAGTTGTTCAACAATTGGTTCGACAACATCTTCAACTACATCACTCTGTAAAGATTCATCGACGGTCACAGCAATATTAATTTTTTGATCAAGTTTTGCAGAGAGAGCCTCATTTAAAATTGCACGAAGTCTGGTCTCTAGAACATCTTTAGCGAAAGCATTTGGCGCAGAGAGCAATAAATTTGATCCACCTTCACCCTGAATTAAACCAAGAGGTTTTGTTAACGATAGAAATGCGCGGTGTTGAGGAGATTCAATTGAAACATCTGCAATCACAGCCCCCCAAAGAGCGGTCAGATCATCAACCTCGAGTAGCGCCATCGGAACCTCTAACTTTCCTAAAACCATAAATATCCAAAATTAGACATATCCACAGGGTTATCCACAACCTGTGGTCTAAAGTAAAACTTGAGCCTTTTGAGCCCTAATTTCTGTGGATAGAGGGCGAAAGTAGGGGCATTCCTGGGAAATTGCAAGTGGTTATCCACAAATTTAATTCTGCTTGAGGCTGGCCTGTTTAGGCCTATCTACTGATCAACTACGAGTTCACTACGGGTTTGACCCTTATCAACAGGTAGCCGTAATCTAGCGCCCTCATCAAAGTTATGAGTAGTTGTGACCCGGCGGGGTAAAACCTGCAGGAGAGATCCCCGAATTTATTAGGAGAGTTTTATGTCAAAGCGCACATTTCAACCTAACGTTCGCAAGCGTGCCAAAAAGCATGGCTTCCGTGCTCGCATGGCAACACGTGGTGGAAGAGCAGTTTTAGCTCGCCGCCGCGCTAAAGGTCGCACAAACATCTCTGCATAATTGCCGATACCCGTGCTACCAGCCAAGAACCGGTTGCGCACAAGCAAAGATTTCGCTCTAACTACAAAAACTGGAGTCCGAGCAACTTCTTTATCGCTTGTGGTCTACCTAAAAACAAATTCAATTACCCCGACCAATACCAGCGATACCAACGCGCCTAAAATTGGACTGATTGTAAATAAATCAGTTGGCGGATCTGTTTCCCGTCATCGAGTTTCAAGACAATTGCGCCACTTAATTGCTGCGCATATTTCTAACATTCCAACAGGCAGCAAATTAGTGATTCGAGTTCTTCGCCTTCAACCAAATTACGAAGTCGAGTTAAACGAGCTAATGCCAAAAGTCCTAAATAAATTGCCGGTGGGTTTGTGAGAAAAATCTTCGCGGGCTTAATAAAAATTTACCAAACTTGGATTTCACCAGGGCTTGCTCCTCGTTGTAAGTATTACCCAAGTTGCTCAACATATGCAGCCGATGCGGTCACTGAATATGGCGCAAAAGGAATTGCAATGGCGGCCTGGCGATTGGTTCGATGCAATCCATGGTCACATGGCGGCGTTGACTACGTTCTATCAAAGAGTTCAAACCAACCAATAAAAAGAGCAGTAAAAATAATGAATGGGACAAATTAATGGGATCTATCCTAAACCCCTTGTATTACGCCGTTTCCTGGGTCATGGTGACTTTTCATTCTTTATTCGGTTATGTTTTTGGTAAAGATGGAAACGAAAGTATTAAGTGGAGCCTTTCAATTATCGGCTTGGTTATTGTTATTCGAATTATTTTAATTCCGCTATTTGTTAAGCAGATTAAGAGCCAACGCGCATTAACTGCGTTGCAGCCACATATGAAGGAAATTCAGAAGAAGCACAAGGACGATCGCCAAAAGCAATCCGAAGAGATGATGAAGCTTTACAAAGAGCATAAAACAAATCCTTTGGCATCATGTTTTCCAATCTTGGCGCAGGCCCCAATTTTCTTCGCACTCTTCACAGTTCTAAATGGTATTGCCCGAAATACATCCCACGGAGTTTTAAAAGGTGATTTGCTGGTATCTGCCCAAGAAGCCAAATTCTTTGGAGCAAATCTTTCAAATACATTTTTAAGTAGTGATTCAAATACTCAAACCAAACTTGTAACAGTCGTTTTGATTATTTTCATGTCCGCAACAACTTTCATCACCCAACGCCAGTTAATGGTTAAGGGAATGCCAAAGATGGACTCGTCAAACAATATGATGTTGCAACAACAAAAAATTATGCTCTATGTGTTTCCAGTAATTTTTGCAGTCTCTGGCGTTAACTTTCCAGTCGGAGTTTTAATTTATTGGTCAACAACAAACTTGTGGACATTCGGTCAACAGTTTTATGTGATTAAAAGAAACCCAACACCAGGTTCACCTGCGTATGAAGAGTTAGCGAAGAAGCGCGAATTAAAAAATAAAACTAATGGCGCTCTTCCAATTGATGATGAACCCGGAACCACCCAGATTGATCCAGGAGCAGAGCAGCCAAAACAGCGCCAACAGCCTTCCAAAAAGAAGAAGAAGCGAAAGTAGTAAATCGGACAAATCGGATATATCGGTCAAATTAGTTAAATCAGTTTTCACCAAAACAAGGAGATAAAAATGAGCGAAGTAATTGAAAAGTCAGAAGAGAAGTCAGAAAAATCAGAAAAACTAGAGAAGAAGTCCCTGGTTGCCCGCCTTGAAGAAGAGGGCGATGTAGCGGCGGATTATCTCGAAGCTCTACTCGACATTGCAGATCTTGATGGCGATATCGATATCGACGTCGAGAATGACCGGGCTTCCCTGGCAATTGCCGGCGGCGCACTCGGCCACTTGGTAGGAGATCGCGGCGAAGTCCTAGATGCAATTCAAGAGCTAACTCGCCTTGCGGTCCAAACATCGACCGGCGAGCGCTCACGATTAATGCTGGATATTGATAACTTCCGCGGCGACAAAAAAGAGGAGCTAGCCAAGCTGGCCCATGAAATCGCTGACCAAGTTAAGGCATCAGGCGAATCTGTAAAGCTGCGCCCAATGAATGCTTTCGAGCGCAAGGTTGTCCACGACACCATCCAAGAAATTGGCCTAACCAGCGAATCCGAGGGCGAAGACCCAAATCGCTGCGTTGTAGTACTTCCTGAATAATCCCACTTCAAAAAAGTGAGTGTTTCACGTGAAACCCTTATCTCTACCTACTTTGGCGAGCGCCAAAAAGAGGTAGCTAGATATGCCGAAATCTTGGCAACTTGGGGAATCGACCGGGGCTTAGTTGGCCCAAAAGAGGGAGACCGGATTTGGGATCGCCACATTGCCAATTGCATCCCAGTCACCACGCTAATTTCTAGCGGGGCCTCGCTCCTAGATATCGGTTCTGGCGCTGGCTTGCCTGGAATCGTCATCGCACTGGCTAGACCAGACCTAAAAGTCACTCTCCTAGAGCCCCTGCAAAGACGGATCGACTTCCTTGAAGAGGTGGTTGCCGAACTTGGGATTGAAATAGCGGTAAAAAGAGGTCGCGCCGAGAGCTTTAAAGGCGGATTCAACTACGTGACGGCAAGGGCTGTAGCCCCGCTTCCAAAATTAGCAACAGTTTCTTGGCATTTAGTCATGGGCGGCGGATCTCTGCTGGCCATGAAAGGGGAGTCTGCAGCCGAAGAGTTAGAGGCGGCAAAGCTAGAGGCCCCCAAAGTCTTTAAAAAGGTAGCTAAAGCAGAACTACACGAGATCCAAATAGGCGAGTTGCCGCTAGCCCGAGTTATTGAACTCAAAAAGGCTGGTTAGATACTCACGTGAATGATTCACGTGAAACATCCAGCCCAAAAGTGATTGGCATTCGGCGACTCAAAGAGCCGATGCCTACACCTTTAAAGACCCGGGTTTTCACTGTCGCCAATCAAAAAGGCGGGGTAGGCAAGACCACGACGGCTGTAAACATTGCCGCGGCCCTAGCAATGGGCGGGCTTAAAGTCCTAGTTATTGATTTAGATCCGCAAGGAAATGCCTGCACCGCTCTTGGCATAGATCGCGAAGAACTTGCCGGAATGTATGAAGTCCTTGTGAAAGATCTACCGCTTTCAGAAGTGATCACAAAAGTTGCTGGCTTCCCATACCTTGAATGCGCACCAGCGGATGTTGATTTAGCTGGCGCCGAGATAAACATGGTCGGTTTTGTTTCTCGCGAATCACGATTGAAACTAGCGTTAGAAAAATTCTTAGCTGAACGCGAAGCAGCTGGTGCACGAATTGATTATGTAATTATCGATTGCCCCCCAAGTCTCGGACTTTTAACAATCAATGCGTTAACTGCAGCAGAAGAAGTCATGGTTCCAATTCAGTGCGAGTACTACTCGCTAGAAGGCTTAACTTTATTGTTAAAAACTCTGCAACAAGTGCAACAAATGCTAAATCAAAAAGTGCGAATTACAACGATAGTTCTAACCATGTTTGATTCCAGAACTCGCCTAGCAAATGATGTGGCAAATACGGTTCGCCAACATTTCCCAAATGAATTAATTGATATTCCTATCCCAAGAGCGGTTCGAATTTCTGAAGCTCCTTCATTTAATCAAACTGTAATGACATACGACGCATCTTCTCCAGGAGCAATTGCTTATATGACAGTCGCACGAGAGATTGCCCGACGTGGTTCTGGTGACGCTTCAAAGCAAATAAACAATTTAAATAATGGAGCACATACAGCATGAGTACACGCAAAGGCGGATTAGGTCGCGGATTAGATTCATTAATACCAACATCGCTAAGTGCACCACTAATTACTAACACCGGTGTAACAATTGCAGATCAAGGTGAAGTCGATATAAATGCAATTGTTCCAAACCCAAAACAACCAAGAACTATTTTTGATACTGAAGCCCTTGCAGAATTATCCGCATCGATAAAAGAAGTTGGCGTCCTACAACCACCGGTTGTTAGAGATATCGGCGGCGGACGTTATGAATTAATTATGGGAGAGCGCAGATTGCGCGCTTCAAAATTAGCTGGATTAAAAACAATTCCAGTAATTATTCGACAGACTCCAGATAACGAACTGCTTCGTGAAGCGCTTCTTGAAAATATTCACCGCAGCCAATTAAATCCATTAGAAGAGGGCTCGGCTTATCAAAACTTGCTAAACGATTTTGGCTACACCCACGATGAACTTGCAGTTAAAGTTGGTAAATCTAGGCCAGCAATTACAAACACACTTCGCCTGTTAAATTTGCCAGCAAGTGTTCAACGCCGAGTTGCCGCCGGAATTTTATCTGCCGGACATGCACGCGCACTTTTAACTTTGAGCGATGAGAGCGAAATAGAAAAACTAGCAGGGCGAATAGTTGCCGAAGGTTTGAGTGTTCGTGCTACCGAAGAGATTGTTGCAACACATCAAGGCTCTAAAAAAGCAGCGACACCAAAGGCTGGCAAAATTCGCTCACCAAGACTTAAGGAATTAGCAGATGGAATGTCAGATCGCTTGGATACCCGAGTAAGTGTTGAGCTTGGAAAACAAAAAGGAAAGATCACAATCGAATTTGCAACACTTGAAGATTTAGAGCGAATTAATAAATTAATTTAAACCGCGTAATTCCATTTCGGTCTTAATAACACCCGCAAGAGATGTAACACCATCACGAATTCGTTCTGGGCTTGGGAAACAATAAGAGAGCCGCAATGACCAACTGCCGAAACCATCGGCATAAAAAGCGGTTCCAGGAACATAAGCCACCTTAGAAACAATCGCTTTAGGCATTAACGCTTTGGTATCAATTTCAGGTGGAAGTGTTACCCAAACATAAAAACCGCCACCAGGTTTAGTCCATGTGGCACCGGCAGGAAAAGTTTTTTCAAGGGTTTCAAGCATCACATCACGGCGAACCTTATAAAGCCCCGCGAAAGATGCAATTTGATCTCGCCAAGGTTGATCCGAGAGATAACTAGAAATTGCTAACTGTGTGAAATTTGATGGACAGAGAATTGAAGATTCACTTGCAATCACCAACTTCTCTTTAAGTGATTGTGGAACCAGAGCCCAACCAATACGGAAACCTGGCGCGATTGTCTTAGAGAATGACCCAAGATATAAAACATTTTCAGAATCTTCAGCGCGCATTGCATTTGGCGATGGTCGATCAAAACCAAGTAGGCCATAGGGATTATCTTCAATTACAAAAATTGATTCTTCACGACATATTTCGAGAATTTCGGTGCGGCGCTCGGCGCTCAACAGAACCCCAGCAGGGTTCTGATAATTTGGAATCAAATACAAGAACTTTATTTTGCGGCCAGTTGCGCGGGTAGCAACAATTGCTTCACGTAGTGCAATCGGAATCAAACCATTGTCATCCATCGCGACATGAACCACCTTGGCTTCATATTGATGAAAAGTTCCAAGGGCTCCGACATATGACGGAGCTTCGACCAAAACCACATCGCCTGGATCAATGAAAATTCGAGAAATTAAATCAAGTGCTTGTTGTGAACCAGTTGTGACAATCACATCGTCGGGATGCGCACGAATTCCTTCAAGTGCCATAACATCGCAAATTTGCTCACGAAGTTTTGGATGTCCCTGGCCACTTCCATATTGCAAAGCCTCTTGACCATTGTCAGAGATTAATTTCGCGATAACACTCGCCATCATCTCCATTGGGAAAGCCGAAAGATTTGGCATTCCACCGGCAAGAGAGACAATGTCTGGGCGAGATGCAACAGCGAATAGCGAACGAATTTCACTTGGCTTCATCATCGCAGCGCGGTGGGCAAAACGATCAGTTAAATTCTGAATCTCCCCGGTATGAATGCGCGTGATGTCGTTGCTCATTCTCCAATCTTGCCACATTTAACATGGCCGGCGAAGTCGTGATTAATCCTTACGAATTCCAGCCCTCCGCAGGTCCGAAATCTTTAAGGCGCCAGTTTTTGCATCATTTTCGGCAGATAGATAAAGCCGTTGAATAGCGACCATTATTGATTCAACCAACGTCTCGCGAAAAGCCACATCAGATAGCCGTTTAACATCGCCGGCATTTGATAAATATCCCAAATCAATTCGTACCGCTGGCGCCTTTGTTAGGCGCAACAAATCCCAAGATTTAGCATGGGTGCGACAATTTAGTAGATCGGTGCGCGCTGTTACTTCTCGCTGGACAAGTGCGGCAAACCTTTCACCAACAACGGAATGCACACCATGCAATTCATTGCCATAGTAATAAGTTGCCAGACCGTGCGCTAACTCATTTTTGTAATTATCTGTGTGGAACGAGATAACTAAATCAGCGCCTGATTCATTGGCTAATTTTATCCGATCACTTTCACTTGGATTTTTTGCTTTGCTCCCCGAGATAAAAACTGTCACCCCAAGAGCAATTAATCGACCTTCAAGTCGTTGCGCAATATCAAAAGTAACTTCTTGATCTTCTGGAAGCGAGCTTGGGTCCAAAACAATAATTTTATTTGCCAGGGCTGGCCCGCGAACCGCACGATTTGCGTTATCTCTAAGAAGTGTTGGAGCACCACCAGAAACTGTTTTTAGTAACCTCATCAGCGACATGATTGTTGCGGGACCACATACGCCATCAACTTTCACACCAACAGATTTTTGAAACTCTTTAACTGCCGCTTCGGTCCGTATGCCAAACACCGCATCAACTCGACCACAATCAAAACCCATTTCAACTAACCGCGATTGCAGCGCAGCAACGTCATCACCGCGAAGTGCTTTTCCTGGAACGAAAGACAAGATGCGATCGCCTAGTTTCCAACGCGCTTCATCAATTGCTCGAATTGTTGGCTCATCAATTTCTCCTGAAACAATCAGGCCACGTTCTTGTTGGAATGCACGTAATCCATCTTCTTCAACCGCACCAAAATTAGTTGATGCGGTTTTTAAAAACCCAAGTCTGGTTAAAGTATTTGTGACCAACGAAATTACATTGGTCTCCTCACCAGTTGGAGACATGAATTTAAATAAACGCTGCTAGTTCTTTAAGAAGTGCTGGCTTTGGCTTTGCACCAATAACTGTTTTTACAACTTCGCCATTAACGTAAACATTTAAGGTAGGAATCGAAGTGATTCCATACTTAATTGCAATCGCTGATTCTTCATCGGTGTTCAACTTAACAACTTTAATTTTTCCAGCATATTCAGTAGCGATCTCATCGAGAATCGGGCCAACAGCGCGGCATGGACCACACCACTCTGCCCAAAAATCTACAAGAACTGGTGTTGAACTCTTTAAAACTACTTCATCAAAAGTAGCGGTTGTTACTGGTTGCGCTGCACTCATTTTTTCCTCTTCTTCTATTTAACTAGCATTATCTAACACTTGATTGGATGATTATATTTAATGTCCGGAAAGAAAGCGCTCCGCATCTAGCGCTGCTTCACAACCAGATCCAGCGGCGGTAATCGCCTGACGGTAGGTGTGATCGACTAGATCCCCACAAGCAAAGACACCTTTTTGATTGGTACGAGTAGATCCGCTTTCGACCTTTACATAACCTTCGCCATCTAAATCGATTTGGCCAACGAGCAGTTCACTTCTAGGTAGGTGGCCAATGGCAACAAAGAGACCATCGAAATCTCTTTCACTCTCTTCGTTAGTGAGTAAATTGCGAAGCTTTAACCCAGAGACTTTATCCGCACCAAGAACATCTATAACTTCAGTATTCCAAATAAATTCAATCTTTGGATTTGCATGTGCGCGCTCAACCATAATTTTCGATGCGCGTAGCGAATCTCGACGATGAATTACATAAACTTTACTTGCAAATTTTGTTAGGAAGTTAGCCTCTTCCATTGCAGAATCGCCGCCACCAACAACAGCAATAACTTTCTCTCTAAAGAAGAACCCGTCGCAAGTGGCACACCAAGAAACACCTCGGCCGGATAACCGCTTCTCGTTTACCAATCCAATTTCTTTATAAGCCGAACCAGTTGCAAGAATTACAGATTTAGCCTGCAAAGTATTTCCGGATCCATCTTTAAGAACTTTAATATCGCCACCTAATTCCATGGAAACTATGTCATCAGTAACTAATTTCGTTCCGAATCTTTCGGATTGTTTGCGCATCGAGTCCATAAGATCTGGTCCCATGACGCCATCCACGAAGCCAGGAAAATTTTCTACTTCAGTTGTATTCATCAAAGCGCCGCCAGCAGTAACCGAGCCTTCATAAAGTATTGGTGAAAGTTGCGCACGCGCCGCATAAATGGCTGCGGTATAACCAGCCGGGCCCGAACCAACAATTACAACTTCATGTATTTCGCTCATCTGGCTACCCTATCTTTTTACGTCTGGCTAGAACTTGAAAGGCACTAGTTATCTCACTTACACGGGCAATCTTGCAGAGCACAAGATAACCAACTCCACACACTGCTAGAACGACAAAGAGGCGCACCATATTCCCGCCTGGAATTAGATCGCGAAAGAACCAAATAGGAACCGAAACCAGGAGCGCAAGAGCGGTCAATTTAAGATAAAAACCAAAGACTTCAGAAATAGCGATTGATATTTCATATCGACGAAGCAATCGAATAGTGCTCCAAGCTCCAAAGTAATAACTAAGTGCTAACGATCCCGCCAATCCAACAGTTACCCATTCTGGCGGAAGAGTAAAAGCAACAATTATTGAAACTATTACTGCAACGATATTCATAATCGCATTACTTAAAACTTGTAATTTCACATTTTCAAATGAATTCAAGCCGCGAAGAGCAATCAAATTAACGCTCATCGGTGCCAGGCCAAGGGCCAGCGCACTCAAGGTATATCCCAAATAATTCGAATCAGCTAACGAAATACCAAAGAAGAGAGTCTCGGTCATTAACGGACCAAAGAATAAGAATGCAATAGAACTAGGAACTGTAACTAGGCCTACCAATCGCATTGCACTAACAAGTTGATCATGAATTAACAAAGACTTCTTCTCATGAGCAAGTTTTGAGAGAGCAGGAAGTAGAGCAGTAACTACCGAGATAGTAATAATTGAATGGGGCAACATATAAATAAGAAGCGCATTGCTAAACGGAGTAAAACCAACGCCAGTTTCAATTCCATTGTTTAAAGATTTAACCGCTGCTCCAGTAGATAAATTAACGGTGACTAAATAACTAACCTGGGAGATAGCAGCAAATAACAGAGTCCATGTGGCTAGGTGTAAAGACTTACGCAGTTCTGAATCTCGCCAATCAAACCTTGGACGAATTCTGATATTTGTCTTCGAAATCGAAGGAATTAAAATCAACGCCTGTGCCATATAACCAACTGTGCAACCCAAACTAATCCAGATGATTTCCGACTTAGGAATCGTTGTAACAGTAGGTTGAGTTGAATACTTTAAAAACCAACCAAAAACTGCAATAGCAATTAAGTTATTTAAAACCGGTGCCCACATCATGGGGCCGAATTTGCCTTTTGCATTTGCGACTTGGCCAAGTAGCGCAAATAGGCCCATGAAAAGTATTTGCGGTAAGCAGTAGCGCATAAATAAAGTTGTTACTTCAAATTCCGGCCGCCCGATGTAACTTGTCGCAAAAATTCGGACCAATACCGGTGCTAAAAGAATTGCTACTAGAACAAGCCCAGCTAAGAAAACAAAAGTGGCTGTTACCAGCCGTGAGATAAAGGCGCTTCCACCATCTTGGTCATTTGTTGCCCGAACTATTTGCGGGACAAAGACTGCAGTTAACGCACCACCAATTATTAAGTTGTACAAGATATTTGGCATTGTGTTTGCAACGTTGAAGGTATCGCCTAGCAAGGTTGTTCCAAGAACTGCCACCAAAAGCAGACCACGTGCTAATCCGGTTATGCGCGAAACTATCGTGCCAACAGCCATGATTGTCGAAGACTTTAAAAGCGAGTGGTTAGCCATTTACAACTACCTCACTTTTCTTTCTAGTCTTTCTGATCCTTCTGAAGCTCTGAACTAGCGCTGACAGGAATAGAACAATAGCTCCACCAGTAGTTATCCAAGTTGCAACAGGGCTAATAACTTTTAGTGTTACCGGATAAAACACTTCATTACCAAGCAACTTACGCTTCTCTGAATAAATCTTAACAACAAGAGTACTTTTACCAGAAGTAATAACCTCAACAGGGATCATTACTTGGATTTTTGATTTTCCGCTGACAACTTGATCTGGAACTCTTCCTACAATAACTTTTCCATTTATCGTTTCAACTCTCAAAAAGATTTTCGCAGGATTTGTGAAATCATTAACCAAGGTAATTGGTAAATTTTGCTTAGTTGTTGTGACAGTGAACCTGCCCGGCGCGAGTCTTATTTTTTCGGTAATTACGAGTGCGGATGAAAACAAATCCAAGGCCAATGCTGTGCGGGTACTTGCTTTTAACTCTGGATGTAATACTGAAGCGCTTTGACCTTGAAACACTTCAATTTCTTCTTGCGTCATAAAACTAGAATTGATCCCTAAAACTCGTTGCGCTTCTTTATAGGCATTTATAGTGGAATTATCTAACTTTTGATTAATACTGTTGGGATAACTTGGCATCTGATTAACCTGTCGCTTCAAGAGCGCAGTTAACCTCTTGGCGCCGAAACTAAGGTAAAACTCTGATTTATCTGGCGATAGTTTTGAAATCCAATAACCAGAAGGTGAACCAAAGGGCAGAGCACTTATTTGATCGCCCCGAGTTATTGCAGCAAGTTGATTTAACCAATTTTTTGCAACCGTACCGCCAACCCCTTTTTCACCGTCGATTAGCACATAATCAGAAGTCATCGCAGTTACTTCTTCAATTAGTTGAGGATCAATAAACCAGTTTCTACTCCCGCGAGCCGGGTTGAAAACTAATTGGCCCAGGCGTCCCTCGTAAGAAAGCAAAGTGGTGAGTTCATCATCGATAAAAACCCCATCAATTTGTCGATGAGATGGCTCAGAAATTGTAATTGCAACGCCTTCTGCGTTAGCAATTGGTGCACCTAATAAAAGAAGCACTAATACAAAAATCGAAGCCAATACTTTTCTCATATGACTAAATCACCAGACTTCGCAATTAACTTCTTCTCATCCGGGTAAGCCAGTAATTCCACAATTTCACCCAATGGAAACCAACCCACGTCATCAACTTCTGTTAATTGAGGCGCCAGCTTTCCGCCAACTTCTCGAAATAAATAATGATGAACTGTTTTATGAATTCGATTTCCACCGGCCATAAACCAGAAATTAATTACGCCAAGTTCTTTCGAAATTTCACTTTCGATTCCAGTTTCCTCTTGAACTTCGCGGACCGCAGCCTGTTCTGGAGTTTCACCTTCTTCAATGTGCCCCTTAGGAAGTGACCAGAGCAAACGTTCACGAGTTTGGTCCTTCAAATCGCGGCGCCCGATCAGCAAACCTTTAGTTCCAGTCGAATCAATAACTAATCCGCCGGCACTTACTTCATCTACTCGCTTGGCATAAACGCGCTTCGGGGCTGGTTTTTTGGCAGCAGGTTTTACTTGGGTAGTTTCAGAATTATTTAAATTTGGTGGGGTCGGGCCCTTCGGACGTCGTCTCCGACGTTTTTTCCGCTTAGCCTCGCCACCGCCACCAGGCGCCGTGGTCATGGAGCAAGGTTACTGCTCTAGCCTTAGATACTGTGACAACGAACCCAAAAACAATTGCTACTAACCTCGCTATTTCTGCGTTATCAAGCAAGCCCCTTGCCTCTGATCTTGCAGAAAAGTTTGCGAAGGCTGGCTTTACTCTGGCGCTAGTCGGAGGTCCGGTTCGTGACGCAATTTTAGGGCGACTTGGAAACGATTTAGATTTTACGACTAACGCAAAACCAGATGAAACAAAAGCCATAATTAAAAAAGGTGCAGATTCTATTTGGGAAACTGGGCGCGAATTTGGAACTATTGCTGCGCAATATGGTGATGTAACTGTGGAGATAACAACTTATCGCAGCGAAAAATATGAAATCGATAGCCGCAACCCAGAAGTTAAATTCGGCGAAACAATCGAAGGCGATTTACTGCGTCGAGATTTTACAGTGAATGCAATGGCTCTTGAACTCACAACAACGCCACCAACTTTTATCGATAACTTCGATGGTGTTAATGATTTAGCGCGCAAAGTTTTGCGCACTCCCGGAACTCCAGAAAATTCTTTTTCAGATGACCCACTAAGAATGATGCGCGCGGCCAGATTTGCTGCGCAATTGGGCTTTGAAGTTGATCCAGCAATTATTACTGCGATAAAAGAGATGGCTGCTCGCATTGAAATAATTTCTGCAGAACGGATTCGTGATGAATTTGTAAAATTAATTATGTCGGAGAACCCAAGAGTCGGACTTACCTTATTGGTTGAAACTGGATTAGCTGAATATGTGCTTCCGGAAATTCCAAAGTTAAAATTAGAAATCGACGAACACCATCACCACAAAGATGTGTACGAACACACGCTAAAAGTATTAGAGCAAGCAATTGCTTTGGAAGATCGACTTGGCGGACCAAATTTAGTAATTCGCCTAGCAGCGTTATTGCATGACATTGGCAAACCTAAAACCCGTGAGCTAATTGAGGGCGGTGGCGTTTCATTTCACCACCACGAAGTTGTTGGAGCACGAATGGCTAAGGAACGCTTAAAAAATCTGCGTTTTAGCAATGATGTTGTCAGCGATGTTTCATCCTTAGTTTTTCTACACCTACGTTTTCATGGATACGGAACTGGGGAATGGACTGATTCTGCTGTTCGTCGCTACATACGAGATGCCGAACACCAATTAACACACCTTCATGTTTTAACTAGAGCGGATTGCACAACACGAAATCAGCGCAAAGCAGAAAGCCTGGCTGAAACTTACGACTCATTAGAAGAGCGCATCGCCAAACTTATGGAAGAGGAAGAGTTAGAGAAAATTCGACCAGATTTAGATGGCTTAGAAATTATGGCAATTCTTGGAATTTCGCCATCGCCAATTGTTGGACGTGCGTATCAATATTTATTAGATTTAAGAATGGATCGTGGACCACTTGGCCCCGAGGCAGCAAAAGCCGAATTACTTAATTGGTGGAGCTTGAATCAGCCGAAAATTTAGATTTTCGAAGCAAAACCAATGCCGCGATTGTGTAAGCAACCGCAATCAACCATGGCAAAACTAGAGAAACCCCACTTGGTGGCAGAGTTAACGCAGCAATAATTGCACCAGAAACTATCGCACCATTTACTGCAACATCATAGAAGGCAAAGATACGACCACGGAATTCATCCCGGATTTTTGATTGCACCAGAGCATCATTAGTAATTTTGAAACTCTGGCCAAAACCGCCTACAAAAAATGCTGTAGTTATCATCATGAATTCATTTGGCAAAATTCCAAAGACAATTAAGAAACCAATTGGTGCAAGCATCGAAATTCGCATCCAAATATGGCGGCCAAATCTAGCAACCCCATAAGGACCAGCAAGTGCGCCTAAACCAATTCCAATTCCTGCAATTGCTAGCGCGTATGCAAAGCCGCGCAAGCCAGCATCTGGATCAGTTGGATCATTAAAGGTATTTCGTTCTAATAACAACGCCATCAAAGTAAGTGCGGTAATTCCACCGCGCTGCACTCCGGTAGCAAAAATTCCGCGCAATGCATCGCCATGCTTCTTTAAAATATTGAATCCCTGTAACACTTCACCGAAACCGCGTACCTCTTGCGGGACTTCATGCGGTTGCGGTCCAATTTCGGTTTTGCTAAATCTTGTGGCAAAAAGTGCGGCAAGTAAATAGCCCCCGGCGCTAATTAAAATTAGAACACCGTCAATAAAATCGCCATCTGTAGCGGAACCCAAAATATTTTTTAGTGCAATACCTAATCCGCCACCAATAACTACGAAAATAGTTCCACCAGTTACAGCTAAAGCGTTTGCCGAAATCAATTCTTTTTTATCAACCAATAGTGGAAGCCCAGCGGAAAGACCAGCAAGAATCAATCTGTTTGCGCCAAAGGCAATCAACACAAAGAGCGTTAGTGTCAGTCCGGTCGAACCCTTATAAATAAGGTATGCAATTATTATTAAGTTAAAGGCGCGAAATAAATTTGCGAGTTGGACTACAATTTTTCGGCTAAAACGGTCTAGAAAAATTCCAACGTATGGCCCAACTATGGAATACGGTAGAAGAACCACAGCAAATGCCAACGCGGCTTTAACTGCATCTGGTTGGCGTTCTGGCGAAAATAAAATAAAAGAGGCAAGCGCAGATTGAAAAATTCCATCCGTGAGTTGCCCAGTCCATCTAACCTGAAGCAATTTAGGTAGTTCACCAAATTTGGCAATTAACTTCATAGCGCAAAGCGTAATCTCCAAAGTTGGATTATTCTTAGACATTATGTGGTCCCGCCGAGATAACATCGATTATTCACTTGATCGTCGCTCAACCCTGCTCGCGCTCTTCCGCGGTTCATCTTCCGCGATGGACGCTTGTGATGCGGACCCATATTTAAAACGTGCAGCAAAGCATCATGGTGAAGTCACAAAAAGGCAGTGTCCTGTCTGTAAAAAGTTAGAAATACGTGAATTGCGCTATGCCTTCGGAGATCAGCTCGGTCAATATTCAGGTCGCATTAAATCTTTAAGTGAATTAGATGAGATGCAGAGTGAATATGGTGAATTTCGGGTTTACACCGTTGAAGTTTGTTTAGAGTGCGGATGGAATCACCTTATTTATTCATTCTTATTAGGCGATGGCCGAACCCGAAAGGCGCCGCGCAAGGTTCACACCCTCGAAGATGATGATTGGAAACCAGAACGCGAATTAAAAAGTTGGCATCTTCATGAGAAATCCCTTAGAGGTCGTTAATTTTAAGATTTGGAAGGTAGCCTTAAGTTATGAACGCACTGCGAGGAAAACTATTCAAATTAGGTGTTTTCACCATTGGAATTGGTTTCATTCTCGGAGTTCTTGGATTTGCATATGCATATTTCACTGTAAGCATCCCGGACCCAAATGCATTTGTTAATAGTCAATCGACAATCATTCAATATGCTGATGGTCAAGAAATTGGTCGCCTAGGTTCTGAAAACAGAACGGTAGTAAAACTAGCAGGCATCCCATTGCATGTGCGCCAAGCGGTTATGGCAGCCGAAGATCGCAATTTTTATACCCAAAGCGCAGTAAGCCCGATTGGAATCGCTCGAGCGCTTTTTAACAACTTAAAATCTGGAGATTTAAATGGCCAAGGCGGCTCAACTATCACGCAGCAGTATGCGAAAACTGCCTTCTTAACTCCAGAGCGAACCATTACAAGAAAAGTCAAAGAACTTGTCATTGCGATGAAATTACAGAATCAAATGTCCAAGGATGACATTCTAGAAAGTTATCTAAATACTATTTACTTTGGCCGGGGCTCATATGGAATTCAAACCGCTTCCGAAGTGTATTTCGGCAAAAGCGTAAGTCGATTAACAATTTCTGAGGCAGCAATTTTGGCGAGCATTCTGCGCTCCCCTGGTTATTACGATCCTTCTTACGGGAAAGAAAATACCGCAAGGTTGAAAGCGCGTTGGCAATATGTAATTGATGGAATGGTTACAAAAAAATGGCTGACCAAAGATGAAGCATCAAAGTTAAGTTATCCATTAATTCGGGAGCGAGTAACTTCAGGTGCACTTGCTGGTCCTAAAGGTTATGTAATTTCATGGGCAGTTCGTGAATTAGAAAAATTAGGATTCACCGAAGCGCAATTACAAACTGGCGGATATGTAATTAAAACTACGCTCGAGAAGAAGAATCAGGATGCGGCGGTTCGAGCAATGGACGCCAGGGGGCCTAAAAAAACTCCCGATAACTTCCAACAAGCTCTGGTTTCAATTCGACCAGGGACCGGTGAAATAGTTGCTCTCTATGGCGGAAAAGATTATTTAGTTAAGCAACTAAATGGCGCTACGCAATCTATAACTCAAGCGGGATCGAGCTTTAAACCTTTCGCATTAGTCGCAGCGCTTGAACAAGGTATTCCACTTTCATCTATCTGGAGCGGAAAATCACCTCAAGTATTTGATGACGTTGGTAAGCCATATCCAGTATTTAATTACAGCAATGAGCAGGAAGGCGAAATCGATTTAATCTACGCCACTGCACATTCGATAAATACAATTTATGTGCCACTTGGGATTAAAGCCGGTCTTGAAAATGTCGTTGATGTTGCAAGACGTGCTGGCATACCTACTTCGGTTGCACTAATGCCAACCCCATCAATCACACTTGGTGTTGCCTCACCTCACGTAATTGATATGGCTTCGGCATATGCGACATTCGCCGCGAATGGAATTTATGCAACCCCATTTTTTATTAAAGAAGTTTTGGGAGCAAATAAAGGTGTGCTTTACGAAGGAAAGATTCAAGCACAACAAGTATTTCAACCGGATGTAATGGCCGATTTAACATATGCACTTTCACAAGGCACAAAATCCGGAACCGGTGTTGCAGCAGCAATTGGTGTTGGAAGACCAACAGCTGGCAAGACTGGAACAACCACCGACAATGCTTCAGCTTGGTTCAATGGTTACACCGCAGATTTTGCAACCACTGTCGCAATGTTTATGGATAATGCGACTCAATCCTTAAATGGAATTGGTGGGAATTACGCATTTACTGGCGGAACTTTCCCGGCACAAGTTTGGAATACATATACAAAGCTTGCCCAAAAAGGAATGCCAGCTACCCAATTTCCAGAACCAGCGAACATCGGTGGCACCGATCCAGTTTCTTATTTAGATGCAGTGCCAACTCTTGATCCAGAACTTGCCGGAAAGTATGAATCTGGAGCTACCAAAAAGAAGAAACTCGCAGCCAAACAATGAAATTAATTGCGAAGAGTGCAGTTCTTCTAGCAATCATCGCAGCCCTTCTTTCATTCCTTAAATTTGATTACTGTCGATCAAATGGTTGGGCGCCACCATCTGACTACATCCACGCATGCTATTCCGACTTACCAGCACTCTTCGGAGAGCGTGGATTGATAACAAACTCTTGGCCTTATAGCAGTGCAACAAATGCCGTGGAGTATCCCCCAGTAACAGGAGTTGTCATGTGGGCGACTTCCTTTTTAGTTAGCGACAATGGAAATAAATATCGAAATTATTTTGATGTAAATGCCTTACTAATCGCACTTCTATTCATTGCCTCGGTAATTTTTCTTAAGAAATTAAAACCACAACTCTGGTATCTGCTTCCAGTTGCTCCGGCAGTTGTTGCATCTCTTTATATTAATTGGGACATCTGGGCGGTGGTTAGCGCGCTAGTCGCGATTTATTACTTTGATGTTGGGAAATATAACAAAAGCGCAATCGCACTTGGATTATCGATTGCGACAAAATTCTTTCCAGTAGTTTTACTCCTACCAATTGCATTAATTCTTTTTAGAAAATCAAAAATTAAAGAATTAGTTCGTTACTTAGTAATTACCTCGGGTACCTGGTTACTTATAAATCTACCCTTCATAATCACAACACCAGCAGGTTGGTTGAGGTTTTTCAAATTAAATTCGGAAAGAGCTGCCGACTGGGGATCTATCTGGCACGCACTAGAAATTTTCGGCTTGAAAATTAGCCATTTGAACTTGGTTTCTATTGTCGCCTTTGCCATTCTTGCTCTGGCATTCACGCTATTTGTTTTTGGAATTCCCGAAGTTCCAACACTGGCTTCGATTGCCTTTTTTATTGTTGCGATTTTTATAACTGCAAGCAAGGTTTATTCACCACAATATGTTTTATGGCTAACTCCACTTGCAATTCTTGCAATGATTGATAAAAAAGATCGATTAGATTTTTGGATCTGGCAATTTGCAGAACTGATTTACCACTTTGCAATCTGGCAATACTTGGCAGAAGTTGCCGGGGCAGAATTCGCAATCCCAGCCGGGGCTTATGCGACGGCTATTTTGCTTCGAGTTGCCGCCCTGACCTGGTTCTGCCTGCGAATTATGCGTAGATCCACACCAAAATTTGGTCCACAGAACCTTGAATTTTTATCTGGAGTCGGACAGGGTTACGCTTAGCCTTCCTCCAAGGAA
>CANLEG010000006.1 GCA_947489605.1 Actinomycetota bacterium | reverse complement strand
TCATGTTCAACAATTATTGCAATGCCAAGTGAGCACGCAAGATGGTCTTGAAATAGGACTGGTAACCGATGTTATTAATCTTCCGGGCCAGGATGTTTTAGCTGTTGATTACAATGGCCGAGAAGTTCTAATCCCGTTCGTGAAAGCAATTGTGCCTATTGTTGATGTCAAGAATCGAAAGATTACAGTTGTGCCACCTGCGGGGTTGTTAGATGAGTAAGGTCAATCGCTTCGATGTAATCACAATTTTTCCAGAATATTTAGCACCACTTAAGTTATCTCTGATCGGCAAAGCCGAAACTGCGGGCATAATTGAAATTGGGATTCACGATCTTCGCGCTCAAACATCCGATGTTCATGGATCAGTAGATGACACACCATATGGTGGGGGTGCTGGAATGGTTATGTCTCCAGAACCTTGGGGCAAAGCAATAGATGCAGTGTCAGAACTTGCACCAGAAGAAATACATGAATTAATTGTGCTAACACCAGCTGGTGAAAAATTGACGCAAGAGCTTGCTCAAGAACTGACGCAATCCAAGCACCTAATTTTTGCTTGTGGACGCTACGAAGGTATTGATGTCCGAGTTAGCGATTATTACTCAACTGCAAAAAACTTTAAGGTTCGTGAAGTTTCTATCGGAGATTACGTTTTAGGAGGTGGCGAAGTTGCTACCTTGGTAATAATGGAAGCAATAATTCGCTTACTTCCGGGTGTAATCGGTAACCCAGCATCCCTAGATGAAGAGTCACACACTTTAGTTAATGACGGAGATGCTTTAGTCGAATACCCAAACTACACAAAACCGAAAGAGTGGCGTGGACTACAGGTTCCAGAAATCTTGTTATCTGGAAATCATGGGGAAATCGCCAAGTGGCGGTTAGAGCAGGCACTTATTCGCACTAAATTGCGCGAAGAATCACCCTGATTAATTCAATTTAACTCGCGAGTAGCGCGAATCTTGCGCTAAGTTCCGCCAATGGCACCAATCGACCCAAAGATTCAATCGCGGTTAATTCGCGATCTAGAACCTGCTGTTGCTGTCGAACTCGAACGACATGTTGCGACAACCAAAGATTGGTATCCACATGAGTATGTCCCATGGAGCGAAGGCCGTACCTTTGCTGGTCCGCTAAATGGCGATGCTTGGGAAGCCAAAGATTCTAAATTAACTGCAATCGCCCAAGATTCTTTAATTTTGAATTTGCTTACCGAAGATAACTTGCCTAGCTATCACACTGAAATTGCAACTGCAATGAGTCGAGACGGCGCATGGAATACCTGGATTAACCGTTGGACCGCTGAAGAAGCTCGTCACGGAATTGTTATAAGAGATTATCTAATGGCGACTCGTGGTGTTGATCCAAATGAATTAGAAGATCTGCGGATGGCCCACATGACTGCTGGGTATCAAACTCCTTATGAGAACGATATGTTGCACACTGTTTCATATGTAACTTTCCAAGAGCTTGCGACTCGTATCTCGCATCGCAACACCGGACGTATTTCGAATGATCAAACTTGCGAAGGCATGCTGGCCAGAGTGGCGCTAGATGAGAATCTACATATGCTTTTTTATCGCAATTTACTTGGGGCAGCGTTAGACCTCGAACCAAATGCTGCGATGATTGCAATTAAAGATGTTGTTGTTAATTTTCAAATGCCAGGAGCGGGAATGCCAGGTTGGGGTCGCAAATCTGTGCAGATTGCACTTGCTGGTATCTACGATCCTAAATCGCACATCGAAGGTGTTATTGCACCGGTATTACGTGCTTGGAATATTTTTAATCGTGAAGATTTCACTGGTGAAGGTGCTGCAGCAAGAGATGAATTAGCTGCTTATATTGCGTCGGCCGAAGTTGATGTATCAAAGTTTGTTGAAAAACGTGATGCCCACTTTGATCGATTAGAGGCTCGTGGTCAAAATCCAATCAGATTAGTGGATTAATCGCTCATATAAGACGTACAGCCAATTAACTCGGGAATATTCTCGACACGCCGAGGGTTGATTAGGTAGGTGAGCTACTTATAGGACACTATCCGCCCTATCGCAAGGAAATAAAAATGGCAGTTAAATAAATTGCCAAGTTGAGAATTAGAGGGAGGTGCCATGGCAACGGATTACGACACACCGCGAAAGCAAGATGAAGAACTTCACGAAGAATCACTTGAAGAACTCAAAGCACGCAGAGTCGATGCTCAATCGGGACAAGTTGATATTGATGAAGTAGAAGCGGCTGAAAATCTAGAACTTCCGGGCGCTGATCTTTCTGGCGAAGAATTGACGGTTCGAGTTGTTCCAAAGCAAGAAGATGAATTTACTTGCTCAAGATGTTTCTTAGTTCACCATGCTTCACAACTCGCAAAGGGCGAGGGAGCAAAAGCAGTCTGTCACGACTGCGCTTAACTAATGATCTGCAACGTTTAATAATTTAGCTAGTTCATTCGCTCTATTGGTGCTAATTAACCAGTAGGGCGTTTTATCTTTTGGGTCACGTAGATCTATTTTTATAGCGGTATTGACCCAGAATCTAATCTGCAGATAACAAGCCGGATCTGCGTCAACGCCTCGGATTCGCTTAAATTCTTTGAATTCTAAAGCTTTAAAATTATGAATAAATGCCCGTTCAATTGCTGCGGGCCCAACCAATAGCCAGCCTTTAGTTAAGGTAATTTCTAGAGCAGTCCGCTGCGCAGTGAAAATCAAAAGTCCAAGTTGGATTAAGGAAACCGTAATCGCTGCATCGCTTCCAATTGCTGCCCAAACCGCAAGAGAGAGTGAGGCCGCCATAAAAATTGCGAAGGACCATAGCCAAAAACTCCAGGACAATTTCTCCTGAAATATTGGGGTTCCATAATCCAAATTTCTATGCCTATTATTTTTTCCCACAGGCGCACGCTACGCCATAATTGTTGTAAATATTTGCTCAGATATTTGCTGAAACAAAAACACAGGTTAGGCTTCACTCATGAGTCGCGTTTCAAGCACAATTCCGCCAGAGGGTGCAGAGATCCCGCCGCGTCATCCCAAAGCGCCGGAGCCAGGAACAAAAATTCCTTCACACTTTGGACATTGTTTTGGTTGTGGGGAATTGCATCCAACTGGATTACATCTTGTTGCGCATGCTGGCGATGGCCAGAATTTAACTGCAGTCTTTACCGTAACTGAAAACCACCAAGGCGCACCAGGACTTGCACACGGGGGTTTGTTATCTCTTGCCTTTGATGAAGCACTCGGAAAATTGATGTGGTTAATTCGTTCTCCGGCAGTAACTGCAAGACTCGAAACTGATTTTCTCCTTCCAGTTCCAATGGGCACTACTTTGCACATAACTGCAGAAATTACTGGTCAGGTAAATCGAAAAGTTTATTGCAGCGCAGTAGGAAGACTCGGAAGCCCAGATGGACCGATTGCAGTACGTGCCGCTTCTCTTTATGTAATTGTTCCTATGCAACACTTCCTAGATAATGCGCCAAAAGAGTATCTGGCACATGTAATTGCGCATCCCGAGCTCCTTGCATTTGTAGATCCAGAGTTTGAAATTAATCCATGAGTGTTCAGGTTTTGATCACCCGCTTGGATGAATCGATACCGATGCCAAGCTACGCAAAACCTGGTGATGCTGGTGCAGATTTAACCGCACGCGTTGATGTAACTCTCCAACCAGGGGAGCGCGCTTTAGTCCCAACTGGTATTTCAATTGCACTTCCAAACGGATATGTCGCGCTGGTTCATCCAAGATCTGGGCTGGCGATAAAGCACGGTGTAACTATGGTGAATTCTCCAGGAACTGTAGATGCTGGCTTTCGTGGTGAACTACAAATAATTTTAATTAACCATGATCCAAAAGAGGCCATCTCATTTAAAAAAGGCGATCGCATCGCACAACTCGTAATTCAACAAGTTGAACGTGCCGATTTTGTTGAAGTTGATTCCCTCCCGGGATCAGACCGTGGCACTGGTGGTTTTGGTTCAACTGGGGGTAAGGGTTAATGCAGGAAGAAGATAAGGCAAAAGTTGTTACAGCCCTTGGTGGAAAAAAAGGAATTATTGATTCCACGATTCCATCATTAGTTTTTCTACTTACTTACAACATCACCCATAATCTTCGAGCTTGTCTTTATGTTTCAATTGCTACTGCCGCACTTTTATTCATTTACCGATTGATCAAACGAGATACCTTGATGCATTCAATCTCAGGTTTTATCGGGATTGCCTTTTGTGGTTGGTTCGCTTGGAAAACCGGGGAAGCCAAGGATTATTACGCACCTAGCCTCTGGAAAAATTCAGGATTTATGCTGGTTTACTTAATTTCAATTCTTGTTAAATATCCACTGATTGGTGTTTTACTTGGCCCAATCCTTGGCGAAAATTTAAAGTGGCGTAAAGATCCAAAACGTTTGGCGGCATACACAAAGGCAACTTGGATCTGGTTTGCACTATTTGCAGTGCGCCTAGTGGTTCAATATCCGCTATTTAAAATGGATCAGTTAAATGCGCTGGGAATCGCAAATATTTTTCTTGGTTTTCCACTTTACCTTGCAACGCTATGGGGAACTTGGATGGTTATAAGATCAGTTCCAGTTACAAAAGCTGATTAATTACTTGCTATAAAACAATTCTTCAATAGTTCTTCCGCAGCCTCAGTTGCGATAAATAGCAATTCATCTCCCGCAGAGTAAACATCATGCGCGTGAGGAGTGATAACTTGACCATCACGAACAATCGCGGCCAGCGTTGCGTTATCCGGAAGTTCAACTTCTTCAACAGTTCGGCCAAGACATTTTGCTTCTTCTGGCAAGGTTATTTCAACAAGGCTTGCTTCGCCCTTACGTAATGAGAAGAGTCGGACGACGTCTCCGACAGAAACTGCTTCTTCAACTATTGCCGAGATAATTCGTGGCGTAGAAACTGAAACATCAACGCCCCAAGAAGAGTCAAACATCCATTCATTTTTAGGATGATTAACGCGGGCCACAACGCGTGGCACCCCATATTCTGTCTTAGCTAAGAGCGAGGCAACAAGATTAACTTTGTCATCGCCAGTTGCCGCAATCAAAACCTGACAAGTATCTAGCTTCGCATTATCGAGAGATGAAATTTCACAAACATCTGCCATTAACCATTCAGCGTTAGGAACGCTCTCAATCTTTAACGCTTTAGGGTCCCGATCAATTAAGAGAATATGGTGGCCGTTTTCAAGTAGTTCGCGCGCAATAGAACGTCCAACATTTCCAGCGCCAGCAATCGCAATTTTCATAGTAGCTATGCCTCTTCCGGAGATTTTGCAAGAGCATGTTCAATGTTTTTGATTTCATCATCCGTAGCCATCACATGTACAAGATCACCTTCTTGCAGTGCAGTGTTTTCGGTGGGAATCATTCCGCTACCAAGGCGAGTTATAAGCGCCACTCTAGCTTTGGTTGAAGATTCAATAAGTGAAACAGGTTGTCCAAACCAATCATGATGTAAATGAACTTCACAGAGTTGGACCACACCACTTGCATCACGCCACTCAGATCTGAAACCTTCTGGCGCAAGCCTGCGAATTATTTGATCGGTAGTCCATAAAACTGTAGCAACGGTTGGAATTCCAAGGCGTTGATAAATTTCTGCGCGAGCTGGATCGTAAATACGAGCTACAACTTTTTCTACGCCATAAGTTTCGCGGGCAACTCTCGCAGCCAAGATGTTGGAATTATCACCATTTGATACTGCAGCGAATGCATCTGCTTTCTCAATTCCAGCTTCAAGCAAGATATCTCTATCAAAACCAACTCCTGCAATTGTCTGGCCTTTGAAATCTGCGCCTAATCTGCGGAATGCTTCTTGGTTTTGGTCGATAATTGATACGGAATGTCCGGCCGCCTCTAAATCTTTGGCAAGACCAGAACCGACTCGACCGCATCCCATAATCACTACGTGCACGAAGGACAACTTACACCCTTAAGGTTGCCCCTATGGAATCCACCATTCAGAACGCCGAAAGTTCGCTAAAAGTAGGCGACCGAATTACGGTAGAAATTGGACCGATAGCTCACGGTGGCCACTTCATCGCTAGACATAAGGGTCAAGTAATTTTTGTTAGGTATGGAATTACTGGTGAAGAAGCAGTTGTAGAAATAACTTCTACTTCTTCGAAGTTGGCCCGTGGCGATGCAATAGAGATTTTAAAAGCATCAGAGGATCGTGTTGTTCCGCCTTGTAAATATGCAGTTCCAGGTGGTTGCGGTGGCTGCGACTTTCAGCATATTGAAATTTCGGCACAACTTGAGTTAAAGCGTTCGGTAATTCGCGAGCAGTTCTCAAGGCTCGGAAGAATTGAAATTGATTTGGATGTGCTTCCTGTTGAACCTACCAATGGTTTGCACTGGCGAACGCGAATGGACTTCGCGATATCAAAGAATGGAAAGCCGGGCTTGTATTCGGCTCGAAGTAAAGAAGTAACTGAAATTGATAAATGTTTAATAGCGGTTGAAGCGATTAATGATCCGACAATGTTTGCAAGAAATTGGAAGGGCGAGGATCGTTTAGAAGTTGCAGTATCTAGTTCTGGCGAAAAGAATGTTTCGCGCGGTGGGCGAAGTATTTCTGGACCAACACAATTACACGAAGTTGTCGGCGAACATACATATCAAATCTCTCCTACTTCATTCTGGCAGAGCCATAGCGCGGCACCGCAAACTCTGACTAAGTTAGTAATGGATTTAATGGCGCTTCGTCCTGGTGACCAAGTTTGTGATTTGTATGGTGGAGTTGGGCTTTTCACAGCGCCAATGGCTGAAGATGTTGGGGATATCGGAAAAGTTCACCTAATCGAGTCGAGCCATCGAGCAACTCAAGATGCACTTAAAATATTTGAGAAGATGAAGAACGTTGTTGTTCACTCGGGCCGAGTGGAACAGAAGTTGCCACTGATAAATCGTGTGGATGTAATTCTTTTAGATCCACCCCGTACAGGTGCTGGTGAAATGGTTATCAAACAGATGCTGGCTAAGAAACCTAGAACGATTGTTTATGTTTCTTGCGACCCAGCCTCGATGGCCCGCGATGCCAGAGCGCTAGAAGAGGGTGGATATCACCTAAATCACATCGTTGGCTTCGATCTATTCCCGATGACCCAACATGTGGAATGTGTAGCTCGCTTTTCTCTCGGTTAAGATAAAGCCATGAGTAAAAATTCTTTTGGCGCCAAGGTTGAAATTGAAGTAGCAGGTAGCAAATACGAAATTTTCGATATTACTAAATTGCCAGCTGCAGACTCGCTTCCCTTTAGCTTAAAAGTTTTACTAGAGAATTTACTTCGTACTGAAGATGGCGCAAATATAACTGCAGCACAAATTGAAGCGCTTGCAAATTGGAATCCAGATTCAGAGCCTGATACCGAAATTCAATTCACCCCAGCACGTGTAATTATGCAAGATTTCACTGGCGTTCCATGCGTTGTCGATCTTGCAACTATGCGTGAAGCCATCGTCGAACTTGGTGGAGATCCAGCAAAAGTAAATCCACTTGCACCAGCAGAATTAGTAATTGATCACTCAGTTATTGCAGATAAATTTGGAACGAATACTGCTTTTGAAGAGAACACAGACATCGAATACCAACGTAATCAAGAGCGTTACCGCTTCCTTCGTTGGGGCCAGAGTGCGTTTGATGAGTTCAAAGTTGTGCCACCAGGAACCGGAATTGTTCACCAAGTAAATATCGAATACTTAGCCCGCGTTGTAATGACACGTAAGGTTAATGGCGTTCTACGTGCGTATCCAGACACAGTTGTCGGAACAGATTCACATACAACGATGGTCAACGGACTTGGAGTTTTGGGTTGGGGAGTGGGCGGCATCGAAGCCGAAGCAGCGCTACTAGGTCAACCAGTTTCAATGTTGATTCCTCGCGTAGTTGGATTTAAGTTAAATGGCCAACTTCCAATTGGAACGACTGCAACAGATTTAGTTTTAACAATTACCCAAATGCTTCGTAAGCATGGTGTGGTTGGTAAGTTCGTTGAATTTTATGGCCCAGGTGTCACTGCTCTTCCAATGGCAAATCGCACAACTATCGGAAACATGTCACCGGAATATGGATCGACTTGCGCAATATTCCCAATCGATGAAGAAACTATTCGCTACATGAAGTTAACTGGCCGCACAGCAGATCAATTAGCTTTAGTCGAAGAGTATGCAAAGCGCGTTGGTATCTGGCACAACCCAGATAAGTCACCAAGATTCTCTGAAACTCTGGAGCTAGATCTTGCAACAATTGTTCCATCTATTGCTGGTCCAAAGCGACCACAAGATCGCATTGAACTATCAAATTCAAAAGATGCATTTGAAAAGATTCTTCCAACATATTTCACTGAGAAGACTTCTAAATCTTCGGTAAAAATTTCACTTAATGGCAGTGAAACTTCAGTCTCGAATGGCGCAGTAGTAATTGCTTCAATAACATCTTGTACAAACACTTCAAATCCAAGCGTAATGATTGGCGCAGCTTTACTTGCTAAGAAGGCCGTTGAAAAGGGGTTGCGCAGCAAGCCTTGGGTCAAAACAACTCTTGCTCCAGGTTCTAAAGTTGTAACCGATTACTACGATCGCGCTGGTCTAACTCCTTATATGGATCAACTCGGCTTCAACTTAGTTGGCTACGGGTGTGTAACTTGTATCGGCAACTCAGGGCCACTTCCAGTTGAAATTAGTAAGGCAATCCATGAAAATGATTTAGCTGTCACCGCAGTTCTATCGGGTAACCGTAACTTTGAAGGTCGGATCAGCCCTGATATCAAGATGAATTACCTTGCTTCACCACCATTGGTTGTTGCATACGCACTTGCCGGAACTATGGATCATGATTTCGAGAACGACGCAATCGGAAATGATAAAGAGGGTAAGGCTGTTTATTTGAAGGATATTTGGCCAACTATTGAAGAAATTCAAACTGTAATCAATAGTTCAATTTCTTCAGAAATGTTTACTAAAGATTATGCAACAGTATTTGAGGGCGATCACCGTTGGAAATCACTAGCAACACCAACCGGTAAAGTTTTTGAATGGGATTTGAAATCTACCTACGTGCGAAAGCCACCTTATTTCGAAGGTATGCCTCGTAATCCAGAACCAGTAAAAGATATTTCTAAGGCCCGCGTTATGGCGATTCTTGGTGATTCAGTTACAACAGATCACATTTCTCCAGCCGGAAATATTAAAGCAGATTCTCCAGCCGGAAAATATTTGGCAGAACATGGAATTGATCGCGCAGATTTCAACTCATATGGATCACGTCGCGGTAATCACGAAGTAATGATTCGTGGAACTTTTGCAAACATTCGGCTAAAGAATTTATTGTTAGATGGCGTTGAAGGAGGTTTCACAAAGAACTTCCTAGATGGTGGCGCACAATCAACTATTTACGATGCATCAATGGCATATCAAGCGGCAAAGATTCCGTTAGTAATTCTTGCCGGAAAAGAATATGGATCTGGTTCATCACGTGACTGGGCGGCAAAAGGAACAGCGCTGCTCGGAGTCAAAGTTGTTATTGCAGAATCCTTTGAACGCATTCATAGATCAAACTTGATTGGAATGGGAGTGCTACCACTTCAATTCCCAGCGGGTGAAAGCGCCGCATCACTTGGCTTAACTGGCAGCGAAGAATTTTCTGTTGTTGGAATTGAAGCGCTTAATACCGGGGGAGTTCCAAAAACACTCAAGGTTTTTGCGGGCGATAAGAGTTTCGATGCGGTTGTTCGCATTGATACCCCAGGGGAAGCTGACTACTTCCGTCACGGTGGAATCATGCAATATGTGCTGCGTTCACTTCTCTAAAAAATAAGGCTTGCTCTAGACTACGACGATGTCAAAGCACCTCGAAAGCATCCAAGCGCCTGCAGATTTGGCAAAGCTTTCATATCCAGCGCTTAGTGAACTATCGGCCGAGATTAGAGATTTCTTAATTGAAAAAGTTTCGAAGAGTGGTGGACACCTTGGTCCAAACCTTGGGGTTGTTGAATTAACAATTGCAATTCATCGAGTATTTGAATCACCTAAAGACACAATAATTTTTGATACTGGTCACCAAACTTACGTGCACAAATTGTTAACTGGTCGAATTTCAGGATTCGATAAATTGCGCCAACGTGGGGGCGTATCTGGTTACCCAAATCGCGCCGAGAGCGAGCACGATGTTGTAGAAAATTCACATGCATCAACTGCGTTATCTTGGTCTGATGGCGTAGCTCGTGGAAATTTAATTAAAGGCGATCTCGACAAAACTGTCGTCTGTGTTGTTGGAGATGGCGCATTAACTGGCGGCATGTCTTGGGAAGCGCTGAATAACATTGCATCTAGCGATGAATTAAAACTTGTAATTGTGGTAAACGATAATGAGCGTTCTTACTCACCAACTGTTGGTGGACTTGCAACCTATCTTTCTACTCTGCGCACGACAAGTGGCTATGAGAAATTCTTGGATTGGGGTAAGGGAGTTCTTGAGAAGACACCTGTTGTTGGAGGTCCGATTTATGAAACACTTCACGGAGTTAAAAAGGGCATAAAGGATATTGTTGCGCCACAAGGCATGTTTGAAGATCTAGGTCTTAAATATCTTGGTCCAATTGATGGCCACAACATCGAAGCGATGGAGAACGCCCTTTTGCAAGCGAAGAATTTTGGGGCACCGGTATTAGTTCATGTAATCACTGAAAAAGGCCGCGGCCATGCACCAGCTATAAATGATTCAGCAGAAAAATTCCATGCTGTTGGCGTAGTAAATCCTGAAACTGGAGTCCCGGTTGCAAAGAATGCTCCTAATTGGACCAGTGTTTTCTCAGATGAGATTTGCGAAATCGGTGCCAAGCGCGAAGATGTTGTTGCGATAACAGCAGCGATGCTGGGACCAACCGGTCTAGACAAATTCGCCGAGAAATATCCGAAGCGCGCCTTCGATGTTGGTATTGCCGAACAGCATGCAACAACGAGCGCAGCGGGATTAGCTTTTACTGGACTACATCCAGTTGTCGCTATTTACTCAACATTTTTAAACCGGGCATTCGACCAATTGCTTCTCGATGTTGCACTTCATAAGGCTGGCGTAACTTTTGTTCTGGATCGTGCTGGAATCACTGGAGATGATGGACCTTCGCATCACGGTATTTGGGATTTAGCTTTAACTGGAATTGTTCCAACTCTCCATGTTGCGGCCCCAAGAGATGGCGCAATCCTTAGAGAAACACTTCACGAAGCGCTAGATATTTCAGATGCACCATCTTTAATTCGCTTTCCTAAAGGTCCCGTAGGTCCAGATATTCCTGCGTTCGAGCGTCGTGATGGCATCGATGTCTTATACCGCGGTGAGAGCGCAGATGTTCTATTGGTTAGCGTCGGAGCAATGGCAAAGATTTGTGTCGAAGCGGCATCACAGGCTTATCGCGAAGGTGTTGGCGTAACAGTTATTGATCCTCGCTGGGTCAAGCCACTTCCACCAAGCTTGCTAACTATGGCGCAACGCTATAAATCAGTTGTAGTTGTTGAAGATGGAATTCGCCACGGTGGAATTGCAAGCACAATCTCAGAAATGTTTAGAGATGCCGAACTTGATGTCCCAATTCATTCAATCGGTGTACCACTTGAATTTATCGAGCATTCAAAACGTGGCGAGATTATGTCCGATCTAGGAATTACAGCTCAGAACATCACACATCAATTAGTCTCTTGGAGTAGTTCACTTAAGGATCAACTAAGTGGAGATGTTATGCCAGCGAAGCAACTCCCGCTGGATGAAAACTCTGGCCGCTAACTTCATTACTAATTCCTTCGCGATCTAAGTAAGGCAAAATTCCGCCAAGGTGCAATGGCCAACCACAGCCAAGCAACATGCAGATATCAATTTCAGCAGCGGTAGAAACTACGCCTTCATCCAACATCATCCGAGCCTCACTCGCTAAAGCTTTTAGTGCGCGAATTCGGACTTCATCAGTAGTAGATGATTTTGATCCACCCTTAATTAAGGTAAGTGCTGCAGGATTTGGCGCAAGCGCACCCTTCTCATCTTTGATGTAAAAACTCTTTATACCTTCTTTTACAAAGGCTTGCATGGTTGGTGAGATGCGGTAACGATCGCCGAGATTCTTATTTAAAGTTTCAGCAACATGAAGTGCTACACCTGGACCAACTAAACCTAACAATTCAAGTGAAGTCATTGGAAGTCCAAGTGGTTTCATTGCAGCATCAGCAACATCCGGTGGGGTTCCTTCGTCGATTGCATCAGTAATTTCGCCCATAAATCTTGTGAGCAATCTGTTCACAACAAATGCAGGAGAGTCCTTTACAATCACCATCGTCTTTTTTAATTCCTTGCCAATGTTTACAGCGGTTGCCGTTGTCGCGTCATCAGTAGCCGGTGTTCTGGCAATTTCAAGTAATGGCATTACAGCAACTGGATTAAAGAAGTGGAATCCAATTACTCGTTCTGGATTTACTAAACCTTCAGACATCTTTGTAACTGATAGCGAAGAGGTATTTGTAGCCAAGATGCACTCGACTGAAACAATCTTCTCAAGATCTTTAAATAACTTCTGTTTTAGTTCAAGCTCTTCGAAGATTGCTTCTATAACAAATGAGGCATCAGCAAAGATTGCTTTATCGGTAGAGCCAGACACAAGTGAACCCAAACGTGCAGCACCTTCGGCACTCATGCGCTTCTTCTCAACAAGCTTTGCAAGCTCGCTCCGGATATAACTAAGACCTTTATCAACGCGCTCTTGATCTAGGTCGGTGATTACAACTGGAACTTTAAGATTGCGAAGCATAATTAGCGCGAGCTGAGATGCCATAAGACCAGCACCAACAACGCCAACTTTTGTCACCTTGCGAGCGAGTGCAGCCTTTGGCGCACCTTCAACTTTTTTACGCTTCTTTTGAATTAAGTTAAATGCGTAGAGCGATGCTCGTAATGGATTGCTCATAGCAAGATTTGCAAGCTCTTGATCTTCGGCATCAAAGCCAGCACTAAAGGTATTTGTTCGAGCTGCTTTGATTAAATCAAGTGCCTTAATCGCCTGTGGAATCTGGGCCCCACCAAATTTCTTCGCTACTGCAGCACTTCCAATGGCAAGTGCTTCATTCCATTCGCCTTCATTGCCTGTGTGATCTGCGCGTTCAATTTTCTTGGTTCCATTTAGAACAGCAGCCGCAAATTTAATTGAGTTCTCCAAGAAATCAGATGGTTCAAATACTGCGTCTGCAACACCAAGTGCCAATGCATCTTTCGCTTTCATCATTGTGTTGTTGTTTAAAGCATTCAAAATAATTACTTGAACCGCATTTTTTGGCCCAACTAGCTTTGGCAGAATTGTTGCTCCGCCCCAACCTGGAACTAAACCTAAGAAAACTTCTGGAAGTCCAGTAAAAGAGGTTGATGCAACAGTGCGATATTTGCAGTGAAGCGCGACTTCAAGGCCACCGCCAAGTGCCAGACCATTCACAAATGCGAAGGTTGGTTTCGGGCCTTCACCAAAGCGACGAAAGACATCGTGACCAAGTTTTCCAATTGCTTGTGCTTGCTTCATGTCACTCATAAAGGCGATGCCTGATAAATCGGCACCTGCTGCGAAGATAAATGGCTTTCCGGTAATCGCTATGGCAACAGAAGAACTTGCTTCCGCAATTGTTATTGCATCATTCAGGGCGCTTAGGGATTGTGGTCCAAAAGTGTTTGGACGATTGTGGTCCATCCCGTTATCTAAAGTAATTAGCGAAAGAGTTCCGGTATGGCCAAATGGTGCAAGGTCTATTTCTCGTACATGCGCAGCAGTAATAACTTCTTCTGGTGCACCTTCTGGCAATTTTAGATCGCTCATTATTTAGCACCCTTCCCAGAGGCACCATTGAAGTGTGGGTTCTCCCAAATAACAGTTCCACCCATTCCAAGACCGATACACATTGTTGTAATGCCATATTTAACTTCTGGATGCTCTTCAAAACCGCGAGCTAAATTAATCATCAATCGAACTCCTGACGAAGCGAGTGGATGTCCAACAGCTATAGCGCCGCCATAGAGATTTACTCGAGCGTCATCATCGGCAATTCCAAAGTGATCTAAGAAAGATAGAACTTGAATTGCGAATGCTTCATTAACTTCAAATAATCCGATGTCCTCAATCTTCAAACCAGCCTTTGCTAGTGCTTTAATCGTGCTTGGGACTGGCCCGTATCCCATAATTTCAGGTTCGACTCCAGCGAAGGCAAATGAAACTAATTTTGCTTTTATTCCGAGTCCAAGTTCATTGGCTTTTGATTCACTAGAAAGTATTGCCGCAGTTGCGCCATCATTTAATCCGGCTGCATTTCCTGCAGTTACATTTCCCATAGGTCTAAATGGCGTCTTCAGCGCACCAAGTGCTTCAACAGTTGTTCCTGGGCGCGGTGGCTCATCGACAGTTGCCATTCCCCAACCAAGTTCAACTGAACGAACTGCAACTGGAATTAAATCTCGCTGAATTTTTCCGCCAGCATATGCCGCAGCAGTTTTATTCTGCGAGGCAACTGCGTAAGCATCTGCGCGTGCTTTAGTTAAATGTGGAAATTTGTCATGCAATCTTTCGGCAGTCATTCCCATTTGAAGGGCATCAGTGTCTACTAATTTTTCCGCCAAGTATCTTGGATTTGGATCAATTCCTTCACCCATTGGATGGTGTCCCATATGTTCAACACCGCCAGCAATTGCAAAATCATATTGACCCATTGCGATTGCACCAGCAACAGTGGTTACGGCAGTAAGAGCACCTGCACACCAACGATCGATTGAATATCCAGGAACAGTATTTGGGATTCCTGCGAGCAGTGAAACGCTTCGACCAATATTCATTCCTTGGTCACCGGATTGTGTTGCGGCCGCGATTGCAACTTCATCAATTGCAGCAGGAGAAATTTTTGGATTGCGCTCTAACAGTCCGCGAATGACTCGAACCATAATGTCATCAGCTCTGGTTTCTTGATACAAACTTCCCGCTTTACCAAAAGGGGATCGGACGGCATCTACAAGGACAACGCGCTCACTCATCGAAAACTCCTACTTATGACTGCTTAAGACTGCTTAAGACTGGTTGGATTCCCGTAAGGTTACCCGTCAGTAGTAAAAATTGGAAGGAGCGCTGCAGATTAAGCGGCTTTAACTTCAACCTTTTTTGGCTTTAAGTAAGCCTGAAGAACAGTCATCAAGTAGATAGCCCAAACGATCAGCTGCAACCAGGAGATTTTGGTGCTAATTCCGATTGTTCCTGAAAGCAGTGTTGTGATTGTTGGATCAGCATTTACCCAGTTCCAGACATATGCGTCTTCACCTGGAAGTGCGCCAAACTCTTGGAATTCATGAATGGCATAAGAAAGAACTCCGCCAGCGATAACAATCAAGGCGATACCAGTGATTGTAAAAAACTTTCCTAAATTAATTTTCAAGCTGCCTCGATAAATTGCTATGCCTAACAAAACCGCTAGTGCTAAGCCAAGAACTAAGCCAATTGCAGGAGAGGAATCATCCGATACAGTTTTAAAGTTAGAGTAAACAAAGAGCGCAGTTTCTAGACCTTCTCGTGCAACCGCAAAGAAAGCGGCTGACATTAAGGCGATTTTACCTAACGGCATGGCATATTCAATTTTTCCTTGTAGCTCACTCTTCAAACCTCGAGCAACGCGCTTCATCCAAAAAACCATATATGTAACAAGCACAACTGCAACAAGTGATGTGACTCCCGCAAACATCTGTTCCCCAGCCTCAGATAGTTGGGTTGTTGTGAAGGATAAGAAAGCACCGAAAGCAAAACTGGCTGCTAGTGCTACCCCGACACCAGTCCAAAGCACCGGCAGAGATTGGCGTTGATTTGTTTTCACAAGGTAGGCGACGAGAATTCCGATGATTAGCGCGGCCTCTAGGCCCTCGCGCAGTGCGATTAAAAATGTGCTGTACATGGGGTGAAGCCTAAAACCATTGTTGGTATTTTCGCAACTTAAGTGTTGCGTAATTAGTCACTTTCCGAGGCCGGGGATTCACTCTCAGTCTCTTCTTCCGCCGGGACCTCGACGATAAGTGGCTCTGTTTCGCTCAAAATTGCCGTTATTGGGCCTAAAACAAGCGCAACCTGCCAAGGTCTTGCTCCGAATTCAGATAGCTCGGATGCGACAAACCTCTCTCGGTCATCAAGATCTTCTGGGGGATTGGGCCAACACACTCTTCGAATCGCTTCTGGAGAAATTAAGTTTTCTGCTGGCATGTTATTTACCAGAGCCAATTCGATAATGGCCGCCCTGGCATGAGTGAGGCGGGCATAACCAAGTGGATTACGTGTTTGCCACATCTTGGGTGGTGGCAAGCCCTCGGATGGAGTTCGCAATTTGGGTAGATCTTCACCTTCAAGGCTTTGCGCCTCTTCAAAAAGTTTGAACCAATCTTCAAATGGCATCGCAGTTAATCGCGTGCGGCGCAGCAATGCTTTTTTAAAATCACCAAATCCTTTAGGTGGTTTAGTTGCGATTAAAAGAAGTGTCTCATCATTGAATACTCGACCCGGGGCAAGGTCGATCTCTTTGGCAAATTCATTTCGGGCAAACCACAGGGCGCGAATTATTGCTAGCGCATTCAAGTCTCGTACTTTATGAATTCCTGATGCTCGGCGCCATGGATCTTTACGAGGTTGTGATGCAGGCGCTCGCAAGATTGCGGCGAAATCTTCTTTTGCCCATTCCAATTTTCCATTTTCAATTAACAATTTTTCAATCTCATTGCGCAACTCAATTAATAGTTCGACGTCGAGGGCTGCGTAGTTAAGCCACTCTGGCCGCAGGGGCCGTATCGACCAATCAACAGCGCTATGTTCTTTTGCGAGAGCAACATCAAGGAGTTGTTCGGTAAGTGGGCCAAGCCCTACGCGCTCGCAACCAGCGATTCGTCCCGCTAATTCAGTGTCAAAAATTATCTGTGGATTAATGCCAACTTCTCGAAGGCAGGCTAAGTCTTGAGTTGAAGCGTGAATTATCCATTCTTCTCCTTTGAAAGTTTCACTCAATTCGCCCCAGTATTTACTTTCCCCAACAGCAATTGGGTCGATTAAATGTAAGCCGCCACCGTTGCGCTTTATTTGAATTAAATATGCTCTTGCTGAATATTTGTAACCAGATGCCCGTTCTGCATCGATCGCTATTGGACCAGTTCCGTCCTTAAGTTCTGCAATCATTTCTGCCAGTTGTTCGGGGGTAGAAATTAATTCGGGAACTCCACCGGCTGGAGCAAGAAGTGGTTCTGCCATTATCTACTGCGACTTAGCTGTGTTACACCATCAGGAATCGGTGCAAGACCAGCTGACATTTCTAAAAGTTCGACCCACGCCTTTATATGGTTAGCAATCTGCGCTCCAGATGTTGGAGTCCAAGAGGCTCTAACTTCTAACTCACTATCTTCTTCCAAGTTCTCTAAAGTTCCGAAAGATGCACTTGCGACTTTGGTAACTGTTCCACTTGGCGCCGTGAAATCACAGCCATTTGCTTTTAGTGATTCCATCAGCCAGGTCCAACCAATATTGCAGAGCATTGGATCTGCGGCCATCTCATTATCTATTGCGGCTCGAACAAAAGTTACACATCGAAATTTACCGGACCAACCCTCTTGACCATCTGGATCATGCAACAAAACAAATCTGCCAGTTGCCGCATCTTCTAAAACATCAGCCGTCATTGCGAATGCGAAGGGGGCTAATTTTTGAGGAGCGGGGACTTCTTCTAAGAGAATTTCAACTCTAGGCTTTATAGCGCGAATTTGAGTAATAATGTCATCAAAATTCTCGGCCATGTGAAAATGGTAAGGCGTTCTTTCAGCTAACTCACGAAGGCGCGAGCAACAATTGGTGTGGCATGTATTAACCTCCTCCAATGGCTTCGTTACTCGCTCTTTTTTCCAGCATTCTCTGGGGTAGCGCAGATTATTTAGCCGGAAATCTTTCCAAGCGATTCAAGGCCATTGCTGTTACTGGTGCATCACAGGCGATCGGTTTAATCACGGGAGTTGTTCTGGTTCTAGTAACTGGTTCATACATTGCACCGAACTTAAGTTGGAATGGTTATTTTGTGCCAGCAATTGGTGCCGGCATTGCAGGTTTTCTTGGACTCGTTTCTTTTTATTCTGGCCTTTCCACTGGACGTATGGGTGTTGTTTCACCAATTAGCACGTTGAGTGCAGTGATTCCATTGACTTATGCATTTATTACGGGGGAGCGCCCAACAGTAATTCAAGTAGCAGGAATGAGCATCGCACTCTTAGGCGCCTTCTGCGCATCAGGGCCGGACATTGTTAAGGGACTTCCAATTAAGCCACTTTTATTTGGACTTGGCGCCGCACTTGGTTTTGGAATTGCTTTAACATTTATGGCACAAGGATCAAAGACAAGTTCACTTATGACGATGACTTCGATGCGAGTGATTTCGGTTTCTATCTGTGTTTTGATTGCGCTTCGTTATCGAACAGTTGGTGGTTTTAGGAAATCAGATTTAACAGTCTTAGCAGTTATTGGTGTGACAGATTTCGTTGCGAACTTATTACTTGGAGTTGCTACGACCAAAGGATTGGTCTCTGTAGCAATGGTATTAGGTGGACTATTTCCGATTGTTACATCCCTGCTTGCATTTAAATTTTTACATGAACGACTTCATAAAGTTCAGTACTTAGGAATATTTTTAGCTGTAGCTGGAGTTTCCGTAATATCAGTTGGCTAGTTCTTAATCAGTTTTAAGAAGGTTTGGCCACCGGATTTCTCACTGGACTCAACAGTAAACTCTCGTGTCATCGCACTTAGGTCATAGATGTTTTCGCCACCAGTTTTTTCGCTGATAGTTAAATACAATTCATCAATCTGGTTCGCTAGCAGCAACTCTTTTAGCAAATTTATTCCACCTTCAACTAAAACTTTCCCAACGAATTCGCTCTGGGCTCTGGCTACTGCGCTAACCGGATCCTGATTCCAAATATGGGCTAGTGGGTTGTTGCGAACACTTTCTGGAATATCGCCAGATTTTGAAATAACCACGAGTGGAACCGGAGTTGCGCCGTAAGGTTCAGTTCTGGCGGTGTTGCCGCCGATAAGAATTACCGAGGCTTGGGCCCGTAATTCATGAAAACGGGAGCGATCTTCCGAAGAACTTAGAGATTTCGAGCTTCCCTCTAGCGTGGTGCTGCCATCGCTTCCCATTACTAAATTCGCCAGAACGCTCATACGTAAACCGTAGTGTCAGTGGGGCCATTTATCATTTTTAACATGATGATCGATTGCCAAACATGCACCATGCGCGATATCTCATGTGGAGATTGCGTTGTATCAGTTCTTCTAAATATCACTGCAGCTCCTGCAAGTGAAATATCAAATAACCAAATCAGCGCACTCTCAGTTCTCTCAGATAAAGGATTGGTACCGCCATTACGCTTCGAGCGCGCCGCAAAATAAGCGTAATTTTCCAAATATTTGAACTCGAACCGCGCGATTGGTTACCCTTCTCGAATGAAATTAGCCAGAACAGCAGCGCAGTTTCTCAGCGCAGTTTTAGCAATCTCGCTTCTTCCACTTTCAGGTGTCAATGCAGCGCCTTCGTTAAACGATGTACGAACCAAGATACGAGTTCTCCAAGAAGAAGCATCAGCTGCCGGCGAAGCAGCTCAACAGGCCAAAGTCGAATACCAAACTCTTACCCGCAAGCTTGAATCTGTGCAGCGACAAGCCGCCTCTGATGCCGCTATTGTCGCAAAGTTTAAAAATTCACTTGGCGCGATTGCTAACGAACAATATAAAAATGGCGCCTTAAGTCGAAGCCTAGAACTTCTTTTCTCCTCAGACCCTAAGCTTTTTTTGGCTGCAGCAGGTTCTCTAGAATCAGTTACTAGAAAACAATCTTTGCAATTGAAGCAATACAGCGTTGCAAAGCAGCGGTTGACTGCAACTTCATTGACTGTGAACGATAAGTTAACTCTGGCGAAGCGAGCTCAAGCAAGATTTTTGGCTCAAGAAAAAGCTGTTAAAGACAAATTAGCATCTGCCCAAAAATTGTTTAATTCACTTTCAAAAGCGGAGCGCGAACGTCTTGCTCGCTTGAATAATGCAGCCGAGAGCGCCGATAAGAAAAAATCTTTGGCAACAGCAGCACGTTCAAATCTAGGTTCAGGCCGTGGTTCTATGGCCTTGCGATTCTCGATTAAACAGATTGGTGATCGCTATGTTTATGGCGCCGCTGGTATGACCTACTGGGATTGCAGTGGATTAACTAAACGAGCATTTGCAACAGCAGGAGTCTCGCTTCCGCATTCAGCAGCTGCGCAAGCTCGATATGGGAAGAAAATACCTTTAAGTCAATTGAGGCCAGGCGATCTAGTCTTCTTTGGTCGCAATCGCTATATCTCTCACGTTGGGATTTACATCAGCAAAGGTTTAATGGTTAATGCAACCAGACCAGGTTCGACGGTAAAGATTGCAAAATTCACACCTAACTTCGGCTCACTTAGTTTCTACGGTGCCACCCGAATCTAATGGCCGCAAGATTCTTCTTGTCACAAATGACTTGGGGCCCAGATCTGGCGGTATTGAAACATTCATTCACGGGTTACTCGAAAAATTAGATGGCAACCAAATAGTTATTTATACCTCTTCACAGTCCGGCGATACTGAATTTGATTTGGAATTGAATCGCAAACATGGCGTAATCGTCTACCGCGATCGTTCAAAAGTATTGATACCAACGCTAAGAGTTGTACGAGAAGTTAAGAAGATAATGCGCAAGCATGCTTCCACTACTATTTGGTTTGGCGCGGCAGCACCTCTCGCCTTGATGGCGCCGAATTTGCGCAGGGCAGGCGCAAAGCGAATAGTTGCCCTTACTCATGGCCATGAAGTTTGGTGGGCAAAGTTACCTATTTTTAACTTAGCGATGCGACGTATTGGCAACTCCTGCGATGTTCTTACCTACCTTGGGCCATTTACAAAATCGGCTATCTCTAAAGCTGTTGGTAAAAAGGTAAAGCTTGTTCAGATTTCTCCTGGGATATCAGTAGAACATTTTCAGCCTGGAGCAAAACCAGCAGAACTACTTACAAAATATAAAATTTCGGATCGGCCAACCCTGCTTTGTGTTGGAAGATTGGTTCATCGCAAAGGGCAGGATCAATTAATCGAGGCAATGATATTAATCAAGAATAAAGTGCCGAACGCTCTGCTCTTGATAATTGGAAGCGGACCTCGGGAAGCACATTTGAGAAAATTGATTTCAAAATACAAATTAGAAAATGATGTGAAACTCCTAGGCCGAATTAGTTACGACCAACTCCCACGGCATTTTCTACTTGGTGATGTATTTGTTTCACCATCAAGGTCGCGCTTAGCCGGACTCGAAGTTGAAGGGCTAGGGATTGTCTACTTAGAAGCAAGTGCTTGTGGCTTGCCAGTTATTGCTGGGGATTCAGGTGGTGCTCCTGATGCAGTCCAAGTGAATAGAACCGGGCTAGTTGTTGACGGAACCGATGAAAAAGAAATTGCTCAAGCCTGTGTCTCATTGTTATCGAATCCAAAACTTTCTAAAGAGTTTGGCGCGAATGGCAGAAATTGGGCAGTCGAAAACTGGAATTGGAATCATTGGGGCAAAAAGTTCGCTGACGTTTTAGAAGGTTAAGATTTTACTTTCAACCGCAATCGCTATTGCCTGAGTGCGATTTGCTACCTCAAATTTTCTAAATATTGCGGCCAGGTGACTTTTTATTGTTGCTTCTGTCAAAAATAACTCGGAGGCCATTGCCTTTGCCGTAAGACCACGCGGGAGCAGTAGAAGAACTTCTTTTTCACGTTTAGTCAGTGGTTCAGTTGCTCGAATAGTTTTTTTACTCTGTGAAAGAAAATGTTTGGGAAAGCCCAGCAACTCACGTAGCTCGTCAATTGTCGAACCTTGGATCTTTGAAACTTCTAATAAGTCGTTGATTTCGGAGATTGCTTGCCGAATCTCGACCGAAAATATCGTTCTAGAAACTTCATCGGCGGTTGGGATATCGGCGCTTAGAAGTTCGCAGAGAATTGAAACTTTTCCACGAATTATCCGCAAGTTACTTCGGTCAGCAGGGGAGCAGCCAATCAAACCGGCAAGTGAATCTAATTGGTTACCAATGTCGAATAAATCTTCACTTATCTCGTCGTGTAGGCCACGAGCGGTTTTCACGTAAAGAGCGCTTCGATTTCCTGACTAAATTCTGCTGCAACTACATGTCTCTTTACAGAAAGCTTTGCAGTTAATTGACCGCCAGAGATTGTGAAATCAGTTGGCAAGATTGTGAATTTGCGAATTGATTCAGCGCGGCTAACCGCTTTGTTAGCTTCATCAATGGCAGTTTGAACAACTGAAATCAAATCTGGGTCTTTAGTAAGTGTTGCGACTGTCGCGCCATCCTTCTTGTTCGCAACAATCCAGTTCTTTATTGCATCTGGATCAATTGTCACGAGTGCAGCAATGAATGGTTTGTTATCTCCGACAACCATGCATTGGCTTACAAGTGGGTGGGCGCGAACTCGATCTTCTAATACTGCAGGAGCAACATTCTTTCCGCCCGAAGTAACGATTAATTCTTTCTTGCGACCAACAATAGAGAGGAAGCCAGCATGATCAAGTGTTCCAAGGTCACCGCTCTTGAAGAAACCATCACTAGTAAAGACTTCACTGTTTGCTGCATCGTTCTGCCAATATCCATTCATAACAATTGCGCCCTTTATAAGAACTTCGCCATCTTCTGCGATTTTAATTGTCGTTCCTGGAAGTGGACGTCCTACTGAACCAACTCGTTGCGCAGTAGAAAGATTTAGCGTTGCACCGGCAGTTGTTTCAGTTAGCCCATAACCTTCTAAAATATTTATTCCAGCACCTCGATAGAAGTGTCCTAGGCGAGCACCAAGTGGCGCACCACCTGAAATTGCAGCTTCGACACGTCCACCCATTCCTGCTCTAATTTTCGAATAAACAAGCTTGTCAAAGAGCGCATGCTTAAGAAGAAGTCCGATATTTGTTTTCTTCGAATCTTGCGCTTCGCTATATGCAATTGCAATATCTGCTGCTTTGCGAAAGATAGAACCTTTTCCTGCAGCCTCAGCTTTAGCTTCAGCACCATTATAAATTTTTTCAAAAATTCTTGGTACTGCCAGAACGAAAGTAGGTTTGAAAGTTCCTAGATCGGTCGGAAGTCTTGTGATATCTCCACAGTGCGCTAGATGTAGGCCCGCGGTGATTGCGCCAACTTCAACCATTCGTCCAAACACATGTGCCACAGGTAAGAATAGGAGAGTAGATCCGCCTGGTTTTAGGAATAGATCACTTGCGCCTTGAACGACATTGCCACACTCTGACATAAAGTTTGCATGTGTTAATTGAACGCCTTTAGGTTTTCCAGTTGTGCCGGAAGTATAAATAAGTGTCGCTAGTGCTTCTGGCTTTGGTTGATTTCTACGAGTTTCAACATCGCTATCTGAAATTTTACTTCCAAAATTTGTAAGTTCATCGAGTGCACCATCTGTAATTGTCCAAATATTCTTGCAAGCTGAGGTAATAACTGGATTTACAACTTCGCGATGAGCTGGCGTTTCGACAATTATTGCAACAGCACCAGAGTCATTTAAGATCCAGTCGACTTGCTCGGCACTTGAAGTTTCATAGATCGGAACCGAAACAGCGCCGGCGTACCAAATAGCAAAATCCAGAACAGTCCATTCATATCTAGTCTTTGCCATTATCGCGACGCGATCACCAACGTTGATGTTCGCAGCCATTAAGCCCTTTGCAACTGCGCGAACTTCACTATCAAACTCTTTGGCGCTTACGCCTTGCCATCCTTCGCCCAGTGGGCGGGAAAGAGTTATGCGATTAGGTTCATTTGTCGCGCGATTTGCAACTAAGTCGGAGAGATTTCCGGTGGTCGCTGGCGGAACGATTGCGGGTACTGTGTATTGATCCATAAGGCGAACGCTATCGCCGACTCGGGCTTTTTTGGTAGATGTCTGACAAAGAAATTACGGGTAACCTTGCCGCATGAGCGACATTTCTGAGAATTCGATAACAATTGAAGCCCCATTCACCGAAGTGGCTGCAGTCTTAACTGAACTTGCAAGCTATCCAACCTGGTCGACTGCGATAAAGAGCGTAGAGGTACAAGAGAAGGACAGTGCCGGACGCGCAATCAAAGCAAAGATTTCAATTGATGCCGGTGTTATGAAAGACAGAGTGATTTTGGATTATGACTGGAGTAAGTCACCGAATGAAATAACTTTCGAACTTGATGATGCTGACTTGCTGACTGAAATGACTGGCGCATACAAGCTAGTTGATAATGGCGATGACACAACAACTGTTACATATGAATTAACTGTTGCGTTGTCGATGCCAGTTCCTGCGATGATGCGTCAAAAAGCCGAACGCGCAACTATTGATCTTGCACTAACTCAATTAAAAGCCAAACTCGAAGGCTAAGAAAAGTTGGGGAATTCTGACTTAGCTATTGGCGTTGATATCGGTGGCACTAAAGTTCTTGGTGGTGTAGTTGATTTGCAAGGTCAGATTCTGCGCACCTTTAGGAAAGACACACCACGAGAAGGCGGCGACGCTCTAAATCAAGTCATCTCTGATGTTGTTAATGAATTATTAACAACTCATAAGACTGACAATATTGGAATTTCTGCCGCTGGTTTAGTTTCTTCCGATCGTCAAACAATGCTGGGTGCGCCCAATATAAAGGATTGGGATGGCGTAAATATTGCTAAAGCTCTAAATAAAATTAGCGGAATCAATTCAGTTGTTGAGAATGATGCAAACAGTGCGGCCTGGGCTGAGCGGGTTTATGGTGCTGGCAAAGGCCTAGAAAATGTAATCATGATTACGGTTGGAACGGGAATTGGTGGCGCAGCAATAGTTAATGGAAAACCACTTCGTGGTGCAAATGGAACAGGCGCTGAATTTGGTCATATGCGCGTCGTGCCAGATGGCGAGCTTTGTGGCTGTGGCGTAAGAGGCTGTTTTGAACAATATGCATCTGGTACTGCACTCATGCGCCATACCAAAGAAGCAATTGCAAAGAATCCTGATACTGCAAAAGATTTATTAGCAAGAGGCAATGGAACCGTTAACGGATTAAAAGGCAGCCACATTACGGCTGCTGCGCAAGATGGCGACAAGATTGCAATCAAAGCCCTCGAAATTACCGGGGATTGGCTTGGCGCCGGAATTGCTACTTTAGCAATGCTCTTTGATCCTTCAATTGTTGTTATTGGTGGCGGAGTTATTGATGCCGGTGAATTACTTTTAGCGCCCGCGAGAAAAGCGATGATGCGCGAAATGCCATTCGTTGGCAAACATCCGGTGCCAGAAATTGTTGCGGCAAAACTTGGGAACGATGCCGGATTAGTCGGCGTCGCTGATCTATCTAGAAATTAAAGTTCGACGCCATCCCCGAAGTCATCTTCTGGTCTAGCGGTTCGCCAAATATAAGTCGAAATGCCGCCAATAAATCCGAGTAATCCGGGCCACGGTCCCATTCCTAATAAATCTATATTCGTAAGTATCACAAAGAGCATATAGGCGCCGCCACCAACAATTCCGAGAAGCGCAAGGCGCGAAGTTTGATCAGAGGCAGGCAATTTTGGATTCGGTTGCTGAAAACCTTCAGGATCATATGGGCGAGCGTCTAATTCATCTAAATATGTTGTTGGCGCTGATTCGTCAAGTGATAATCCGGAAACAATGGAATCGAATTCGGCATCGATTAATTCGCGTTCATCAGATTCATAAATTGACTCACCGCGAGATAATTCACCGGAGAGAACATCGAGAATAAAATCCATGGACTCTTCATTCAATAATTCGGCATCGTGATCGAGTGCAACATTGTGGAAAGATTTTTCAAACACAACTTCACGAATATCAGCAGAATAAACATTGTCAATAATTGTTTCACTGCAAACTGGATGAACTACATGATCGTTTATCGAATACGAGACCATTAACGGAAGGTCGACCAAATAAAGATCACGCTCCACTACATCCCATAATTTGCGAAGTTGATTCAATCCTCGTAGTGGAATTCGGTCATAGCCGTGTTGTGGGGAACCTGGCTTCGCAACATCACCCGGTCCACCAGGAATTGAGGGGAGAAATAAGGAGAGTGCTGGAACTAATTTGAACCGTTTTCGTTCATCATAAATTGATGCATTTACCAGAATCGTTCCAGCCAGTTCACTTCCTCTAATTTGTGATAACCGAAGTGCTAACGCGCCGCCCATGGAAAAACCTGCGACAAATACTTGATCGCAAGTTTTTTTCAATTCCAAGAATTCTTTTTCTACAACGTCGTACCAGTCTTCCCAACTAACTCTATTTAAATCACTCCAATGAGTTCCATGACCAGCCAAAGTTGGAACAACAACCGACAATCCCTTTTCATGTAATGAAAGTGCCCAAGGTTTTATTGATGCAGGTGAGCCACGAAAGCCATGAATCATTAGAACTCCGGTTTTGCCCGCAAAAAGCCGTAAAGATTCGCTTTCTGGGATATTACTCACGCTCAGATGGTGTCATAAGAAGCAGATAAGGCATAAATTATCCCCGTGGTTTACCAAGCTTTAAAATCTTTCCTCATCCCGATTCTGACGCTGCTCTTTCGTCCCAAGGTAACTGGGCTTCGAAATGTGCCACAGAGCGGGCCAGTAATTATTGCTTCGAACCACCTTTCGTTTAGCGATTCAATCTTTATGCCGCTTGTTGTTCCGCGCAAAGTTACTTTTCTAGCCAAGAGTGAATATTTCACCTCGCCAGGCATTAAAGGATTTATTAAGAAGATTACTTTTATCGCACTCGGCCAAGTTCCGGTAGACCGTTCTGGTGGGCGCCGAAGCGAAGCCGCACTACTTACCGGTCTAGATCTTTTGGCGGGCGGTGCATGTATCGGTATTTACCCAGAGGGCACTAGATCACCAGATGGAAAGTTATATAAAGGACGCACCGGAATAGCACGTATGGCAATTGAATCTGGCGCAGCAATTGTTCCGGTTGCAATGTTTAATACCGCTGAAATTCAACCGACCGGAAAAGTTGTTCCGAAGGTTCAGCGCGTGGAAATGATTTTCGGTGAGCCGCTCTATTACACCGGCGATACCTCAGATTTAAAGGTGCTTCGTGAAATCACCGATGAGATTATGAATAAGATTCAAGAGCTATCTGGCCAAGAATATGTAGACATGTATGCGTCAGAGGCAAAGTTAATTCTTATGAAGCAACGTCGCGAAGAAATGAAAGATAAGAAGCGCGAAGAAAAATAGTTAGAGACTGCTAAGAATCTCAACCCGCTTATCAATATATTTGCACTGATCGCAATTTGCTTTAGCTTCTGGTACTGCTCCCGAAATCATTTTAATAAAATCACTTAATCGCGAATTGATTAGTTCTGGGCTACGTTCAGTAGGAAACCAATTGCAGGATAGTTCGAGTCCAAAGTTCCCCGCAGAATTTCCGCGCACCTTTACTGGCGACCAGACCAACAATCCCACGGTCGAGACTTTAATAGGTGCATCTTTTGCTGGGTTTTCGAGTGCGAAGGCATATGCCTCAAGTTGGACGCCGTAAAACTTTGATTTATCAGTTGGATTCGATTGAAACTTGCAATCAACTATTCCGAAAGTTCCATCCGGGTGTTCCATTAATAAGTCATATTTACCGCGAATTGCAAATGGAGTGACTACGCCATCTACTTCAATAGGTTTGGAAACTACCCAACCTGCATGCTTAAAAACTTTACCTTCAGGCATATTTGTATTTAGCTCTGCTGAAGTTTTGCCGATACAGGAGAGTTCTTGCATTTCAGCAAGATCGCCGACGAGTGGCATGAAGAGTGGGGCCTTAACTTGGTGGTTGTAGTAAAGCCATAAGCAACGGTGGCAATTATCCCAACCGAAAGTTAGATCACTTGGGCTGATAAATGCACGTGCGTCTTTTGTTAAAGTTATAGGTTCCATAATTCCCTCATTCTGCGCTATCCCACTGACATTTACGTGGTTATTGACCGCGAATCGCGCTTAGAAGTGTGAATAAGCCCAGAACAATCATGACAACTCCACCAGTCATTCGCATACGAACTAGCCGCTTGATATCGGTTGCCAACCAATTCCGGATTGTTCCGGCCAAGATTCCCCAAGTACCATCGGAGAAGAATGCAAGGAATGCAAATATTGCGCCCATCAATATAAGTTGCGATGTGATTTTTCCAGCATCCTTATCGACGAACTGCGGCAATATCGCTGCAAAGAACACAATTCCCTTTGGGTTAAGTGCTCCTACCCAGAAACCTTCACGCATCGATTTCCACTTTGAAGGTCTAATGTCACCTTGGTTTGTCATGTCACTCGCATGGATCTGACTGTGTTTAATTGCAATGATTCCTAAATAAACAAGATAGCCGCCCCCAAGTATTTGCACCGTGATAAATGCCAAATCAGAACTCTGCAAGATTGGCCCAAGCCCAACCGCAACTACTACTGATAATGAGAATGCACCCATGACATTGCCGGCGACCGTTGCAACGGCAGTGGCGCGCCCCCATGCAATTGCGCGGGCGATTACAAATAAAACAGAAGGCCCAGGAGCCAAAATAATTATTATGGCCGCTATGCAGTATTCCCAGAGCCTGGAAGGAACTACTACAAGTGAATTCATGGTGGGAGCCTATCTAAAAACTACAATATTTAATCGGTGTGCTTCTCGCAGTATCTAATTCCATCTTCACCAATTTTGCTATGCGAACAATCAACATTCAATTTATCAAATGACCCATCACCAAACTGTGTGCGATAAGCCAAGGCAAGTAAGACCCGGACATTCACTTCACCATCAGATTTGATGCCGAAAGCCCGAGCCATTCTTGAAACCGTGTTCTCAATTATCTTTTCATTATGAGCTGTAACCCGGGCAATAGCAGCATTTGATAGACCATCACAGAGATGTTTAGCAACTAGATGTTCAAAAGGCGTAAGTTCACGCGACATAATTGTGATTTCCATATTGGATTACCTAAGTCCTCTCCGACATTAGAAACATCCTTTGAAATATTGATTGTTCACCATAAACTGCCCCAATGGGTAATATTTCGAGCAATAAATTGGGCCAAGTCATGCATCTCATGTTAGATCGCCCTGAGAAAAAAAATGCGCTCACCCCAGCGATGTATTCCGATCTTGCTAAGGCTTTGAATTCAGCAAAAGATGATTTCGACATCAGGGTTGTTGTTATTTCTGGTGCCGGAAACGCCTTTACTGGTGGAAATGACATTTTAGATTTTATGGATACCCCGCCAACCGGACCAGATTCTCCGGTTATGCAGTTCCTATCAATTCTCCATGATTTCCCAAAACCGTTGATTGCTGCAGTCCACGGCAATGCGGTTGGAATTGGAACAACAATGTTGATGCATTGTGATTTGGTTTATGCAACTGCAGATGCGAAATTATCGATGCCATTTGTCTCATTAGGCCTAGTCCCTGAAGCTGGTTCATCATTGCTCTTCCCAAGACTTGTTGGGCATGTAATTGCATCAGAAATTTTCTTGACTGGTCGCAATTTTACTGGAACCGAGGCACACGAGATGCGCTTGGTTAATGAATTAACTTCTGACCCACTTGCAAAGGCGCTAGAAGTTGCCGAAGTAATTGCTAATCAACCACCAACATCAATTATAAATACCAAAGCGTTACTCAAGAGTGGACACCATCAAGCGGTAGCAATGGTCATGGAAGCCGAGAGCGAACTATTTAGAATCGCGTTGGAATCGGATGAAGCACAGATTGCATTTATGAAATTTCTCGAGAAAAAATCAAAAGGGTAGAGATGTCGCTAGCTGGAAAGAGAATATTCATAACCGGAGGCTCACGCGGAATCGGACTTGCAATCGCGCTACGAGCCGCGGCTGATGGGGCCAACATTGCGATTGCCGCAAAAACGGCTGAAGAGAACCCAAAGTTACCTGGAACTATTTTCTCTGCGGCAAAAGAGATTGAAGCTGCTGGGGGAACGGCCCTGCCAATCCAGTGCGATATTCGCGATGAAGATGCAGTGGTCGCCGCAGTCGCTAAAGCGGCAGAACAATTTGGTGGGCTAGATATTCTCATCAACAATGCCAGTGCTATCAACTTAACCCCAACAGAGAAAACTGCCGCTAAGCGTTTTGATTTGATGTTTGATGTAAATGTTCGTGGCACCTTCTTGACTTCACAAGCAGTCATTCCATATCTTCGTGAAAGTGCGAAGGCTGGCCGCAATCCACACATTCTTACCTTGTCACCGCCACTTTCGATGAGTCCTAAATGGTTTAAGAACCATGTGGCTTACACAATGTCTAAATATGGAATGAGTATGTGCGTTCTAGGAATGGCTGAAGAATTTAAGCGAGATGGAATTGCGGTAAATGCGCTCTGGCCTCGGACTGCAATTGATACCGCGGCGCTTCAAATGATTCCTGGCGTCGATACCGATTTCTGTCGCAAGCCCGAAATTCTCTCTGATACCGCTTACATAATCCTAAATCGTGATTCAAAAACAACTACTGGAAATTTCTTTATTGATGATGAAGTTTTAGCGTCCGAAGGCATAACTGATTTAGAGAAGTATTCAGTGAAGCCAGGGACAACAGATTTCTTGCTTGATTTCTTTCTAGACTAATACTTAATGAATCGGTCCTGTGATAAAACTTTCGCGCCCCAGGCCTGAATAAATGGTCGCCAGGTAGCGGTGATTTCATCGACCTTAGCTTGGTATTCGGGTAACGCTGAAGTTATTCCGGAGGTTTGAAATGCGTTATCTGCATGTTCTTCCCATTTGGCGACAATTCCTAAATCGGCTTCTGGATGGAACTGAACACCATATGAATTCTCGCCAACTCGATAAATCTGGTTCGCACAAGCAGGGCTACTAGCCAGGGTAACTGCGCCGGGCGGAAGAACTGAAACCTCATCTTCGTGCCATTGAGTTACAGGAAGTGAACCAGAAAAATTGAAAATTGCATCCGATGCTGCTGCGTCACTTGGAAAAATTTCTTTTGCACCAATCTCAACAATTTTTGCTCGTGTCACTTTCCCACCGATTGCAGCAGCAAGTAATTGCGTGCCTAAACAGATTGCAAAGACTGGAATGTTTCTAGCAATCGCATCTGCTAAAAGTGCACGTTCGTTAGGAAGCCAAGGTGCAACGTGATCATCAAGTGCACCCATGTGACCACCAAGTGGAATTACACCCGCGATATTTTCAGGAACAGCGCTAGGAACACTTTCTCCGGCATATGCACGCAATATTTTTATTTCAAATCCAAGTTCCATTAACCAACGGCCAACTAAATGTGGGGGATCAGTTTCATCATTTTGTATTGCCAAAATAGTTTTTACGTTGGATGTGGACATCGGCTAATAATGTCCTAAAAAATTTAAAAAGGACGAAATTTTGAAAATTCTTCAAAAATTGTCCAAAATATGAGGGGTCAACACGCATGAAGTCAGCCTATTAGTGCGTTTTTTGGCATTCCCTGATACCTTCGCCTCTATAAGAAAACTACCAAGTTTTCTACCAAACAAAGGAGCTCGTACCCAAAAGGGATTCGCTGAAAGCTAGCGAGCCATCCAACAAAAGGTACTTCTTTCCAAAATGACCTGAACTCTAGAACCTCAGACTTTCCGCAAGACCCCCAACGTTGTAACTCCAATCTCATCTGAAAAAATTAAAGAGATGATGGCTGCCGAGTGGGCGTTATTTACAAAATCAACTTTTGCTTCAGGTGTTGAAAGCACTATTGCTAAAGACTCCTCGCCACTTGGCGTAACTTCAAGCTTCCAATACTGGGATCCATATCCAATTAGCGTCGTGTCAGCTAAGGGTGCGTGGATGACTGATGTTGATGGTCGACAACTGCTAGATCTTTCAATGGGCTTCGGCGCAATGCTTGCCGGTCACTTGAATGAAGAAGTAATTGCCGAAACCAAAGCAGCTCTTGAAGGCGGAATGTTATTTGTTACTCCGTCCCCGATCTCTCGCGATGGCGCGGAGCGTTTATGTAAGCGATTTGAAATCGACAAGGTTCGTTTCGCAAATTCTGGCACTGAAGCCACCATGTATGCAGTTCGTACTGCCAAGGCTTATAACGGCAAATCTGCAATCGTTAAGTTGGAGGGTGGTTACCACGGTAGCTACGACCCCCTTACAGTTTCAGCAAAACCGGATCTTGATTTAGCAGGAAACCCAGAAGAGCCAAACCCAGTCGTAGGTAAGGGTATAAATGTTGGAGTTGTTTTTGTAGTTCCTTTCAACAATTTACCTGCACTTGAAAAAGTTTTTGCTCGCGATCACGAATCGATTGCCTGCTTCATTCTTGAACCAGTTCTTGAAAACTTGGGAATCGTTCTACCTGATGCTGGCTACTTAGCCGGTGTTCGCGAACTCTGTACCAAGTACAACATCGTTCTAATTTTTGATGAAGTTAAAACTGGCCTTACTGCTGGCCCACGTGGCGCAGCACATCGCATTGGTGTTCAACCAGATTTAATCTGCCTTGCTAAATCAATCGGTGGGGGACTTCCGCTCGCTGCATTTGGTGGCAAAGCAGAAATTATGGACACAATAACAAAAGGTGCAATGGCACACTTCGGAACATTCAACGGTAACCCACTTGCAATGGCTGGGCTTCGTGCAATGGATCGTTTGTGTACTGAAGAAGCACTCGCAACGGCAGAAGCTTTCAATAAGCAAGCACTGGATCGCATCACTGACATCATCGAAGAATTCCAACTTCCGGCACACACAGTTGGCTTTGGAGTTAAAGGTTGCGTAACTTGGTCAAAGGATCCAGTTCGCAATTACCGTGATTACAAGGCAACAGACTTTGCGATTGCGGAACTTTCTTGGCTCTGGTCAATGAACCGCGGAATCATTACGCCTCCGGGCTTAGATGAGCAGTGGTTGATTTCTCTGGCACATGGTCAGAAAGAGATTGACTTACTTGTTGAAGATTTCCGCGCATTTGCGGTAGCACTTCGTTCATAATTAACTGAGTTAGATTTTATTCGAGGGCAATTAGTTCCAAATACTGATTGCCCCATAAATCTTCATCGCCATCTGGAAGTAATAAAACTCGCTCTGGTTTAAGGGCTTGAACAGCGCCGACATCGTGGCTTACCAGAACCACAGCGCCTTGATATTCTCCGAGGGCAGCGAGAATCTCTTCGCGTGATGCTGGGTCTAAGTTGTTTGTTGGTTCATCAAGTAACAAAACATTTGCAGAGCCAACTACCAAAGTAGCTAATGCCAATCGAGTTCGCTCGCCACCACTTAAAACCTTTACTGGCTTTTGCACGTCATCGCCAGAGAATAAGAAAGAACCAAGAGTTTGGCGGGCTTGTTGTTCGCTAATTTTTTCACCAGCAGACAACATATTTTCTAGAACGGTTCGCTCGAAATCAAGTGATTCATGCTCCTGGGTGTAGTAACCAACTTTTAAACCGTGGCCCGGCAAAATTTCGCCAGTATCCGATTCATTTGTTCCACCAAGAATGCTTAGCAAAGTTGTTTTACCTGCACCGTTAAGCCCAAGAATTACAACGCGAGAAGATCGATCGATTGCTAGATCGACATCGGTAAAGATTTCTAGCGAGCCGTAAGACTTACTTAAACCAGTTGCCATAAGCGGCGTCTTGCCGCAAGGCGCTGGGGTAGGAAAGCGAAGCTTTGCAACTTTGTCTGATTTACGAACATCTTCGAGATTAGAGATAAGTGATTCGGCGCGACGTAACATTCCCTGAGCGGCAGTTGCCTTAGAAGCTTTAGCGCGCATCTTCTCGCCCTGCTTCTGCAAAATTTCAGCCTTTTTCTCGGCGTTGGCACGTTCTTTCTTGCGTCGATGCTCATCAGCTTCACGCTGCAGTAAATATTTCTTCCAGCCCATGTTGTAGACGTCGATAACATTTCGGTTTGCATCGATATAGAAAACCTTGTTCACAACTGTTTCGATCAAGGCAACATCGTGAGAAATAACAACTAGGCCGCCAGAATATTTTGTCAAGTAATCGCGCAACCAGTTAATGGATTCAGCATCCAGGTGGTTTGTGGGTTCATCAAGTAGAAGTGTTTCGGCGCCACTAAATAGCAGGCGGGCAAGTTCAACGCGGCGACGTTGACCACCAGATAGAACTTGAATAGGTTCTTCAAATAATCGTTCTGGTAATCCCAGGTTTGTTGCAATTGATTCTGCTTCGGCCGATGCGCCATATCCGCCAGCTGCATTGAATTCGCTGTCAACGCGGGCATAGCGTTCGAGTGCAAGTTCTAATTCTTCGGGAGTTGCAGTTGCCATGGCTTCTTCGGCTTTGCGCATTCGTACAACTATTTGGTCTAAGCCGCGTGCCGAAAGAATTCGATTTATAACTGATTCTTCTTGATCGCCAGTTCGTGGATCTTGGGGGAGATATCCGATGGTTCCAGTGCGTGTTATCTGGCCACCTGCAGGAAGTATTTCACCGGCTAAGCATTTTGCGAGGGTTGATTTGCCAGCACCATTTCGCCCAACGAATCCGATGCGGTCACCGCTATTTATTCGGACTGCGACATCTTTAACTAAGAGTCTTGCGCCAGCTCGGAGTTCAACGCTTTGAGTGGCAATCACTAAGCGATACTCCCACACATAAGGGAGCCCAATTTCCCCGGCCATAACACTTCGCTTTCAAGTTGCAGATGCGAATTACTTGCAATAAAATTTGGATGTGCACATCCCTGATGGATTTATCGATCTTCAAACCTCGGCAATTTTTGCTGGGGCAGCAGCCATTTGTGTTGGTGTTTCTCTCAAGGGCGCGAGAAAAGAGCTTGACGACAAAAGTGCCCCATTAGCTGGACTGACGGCTGTGTTTATTTTTGCAGTGCAAATGTTGAACTTCCCAGTTGGTGCCGGAACAAGCGGACATTTACTTGGTGGTGCGTTAGCCGCAGTGCTTGTAGGGCCATGGGCTGCCACTTTGGCTCTTACCGTTGTTCTGCTGATGCAAGGATTCTTGTTTGCTGATGGCGGATTAAGTGCGATTGGTTTAAACATTTTCAATATTGCAGTTATAGGGGTTTGGGTTGGTTACGGAACTTATCTAATCGTTAAGCGACTTCTCCCAAAACGTAAATCATCAGTTGCGCTCGCCGGTGCTATTGGTGGACTAATTTCGGTTCCAGCGGCAGCGTTTGGGTTTGTTGTGCAATACGCACTTGGTGGAAATGCAACTTTCTCTTTGACTTCAGTTTTCACGGCGATGATCGGAACTCACATAGTTATCGGAATTGGTGAAGCACTAATTACCGGTCTAACCATTAGCGCAATCATGGCAAGTCGATCAGATCTGGTTCATGGCTGGAAGAGCAATGAAACCAAGCTTGTGATTAAGGGGATTTAAATGTCAACCAAGAAAGACTTTAAGTTTTATTTAATCTTCTTGGCAGCGGCCTTGGTTTTGGCTGCGGTCTTCTCTTTCTATGCTTCATCTTCACCTGACGGGCTTGAGAAAGTGGCAGGAGAAATTGGCTTTTTGGATAGCGCAAAGGATCATGCGAATTCAGATTCGGCGCTTGCCGATTACGGTGTTGCAGGAATAGAAAATGAACGGTTCTCCGTTGGCTTGGCAGGAACTATCGGAGTAGTTACTACCGGTGTTGTTGCTGTGGTTTTATTCATGGCGCTTGGCAGAAAAAAGCAAAAGTAATTGCCGGGGAAAACCAGCACTGTATACCTTTCCGAGGGCCATAACCACGGTCATGATGTAGGAGAGCGCCTTTATATTCACCGCCACTCATTAGTGCATTCGTTGCCTGCCCATTTAAAGATAGTTGCAGGGCTGCTTTTCATTATTGTTGGAGTTGCCACATCGATTTCAAATTGGCAAGCATTTATTGGATATTTTCTAGTAATCGGAACTGTGCTTGCTATTGCCAAACTTCCAGTTAAAAAGATTCTGTCCCGGGCAACAGTGGAAATTCCCTTCGTTCTATTTGCATTTTTAATGCCCTTCTTTGGAACCGGCGAAAAATTTGAACTCTTAGGATTAAGCCTTTACCGGGAGGGTCTCCTTGCTGGTGCCGCAATTATTGCCAAGGGAACTTTAGGACTTCTTGTTGCAATCACGCTTTCGGGTTCAACAAAAGCTCGAGAAATTATTGGGGGACTTGAGACCTTGCGTCTTCCTGCGTTGATGGTGCAGATCGCTACATTCATGCTGAGGTATGTAAATGTTGTAAGTGATGAGATGGAACGTATGAAAGTTGCTCGCCAATCTCGGGGCTTTGAAGCCAAAGGTATTGCAGATTGGAAAATTTTGGCTCAAGCCGCTGGTGCACTGTTTATTAGATCTTATGAGCGCGGAGAGCGAGTGCATCTTGCGATGCTATCTCGAGGATATGTAGGAGTTATGCCAGTCATGGAAAAACCAGTTATTACTAAGTTCCAAAGATTTTCTGTTATCGCATTACCTGCTTGCGCATTGCTTATATTTCTTTTTACCAACATGATTTGGAGCCGTTAAACATGAGTGACGAAACACCAAGTTTGCTAATTGAAGGCCTGGCTTTTGCTTATCCAGATGGGCATCAAGCGCTCTTTGGCGTAAATCTAAAAGTCTCACAGGGCGAATGCGTTGCGATACTCGGGCCTAATGGTGCAGGAAAGACAACCCTTGTTCTTCACTTAAACGGAATTCATCCAACAAGTGTTGGAAAAGTTTGGATTGCCGGAACGTTGGTTGATGCAAAAGATAAGGCGAGCCTTAGCAAGATTCGGGCAAAAGTTGGAATTGTGTTTCAAGATCCAGATGACCAACTCTTTATGCCGACCGTTGGTGAGGATGTCGCATTCGGCCCTTACAACATGGGATTACGCGGAGCCGAGCTAGAGGGCATCGTCGATACCGCTCTACAACAAGTCGGAATGCTGGAATTTAAGGATCGCGCACCTCATCATCTTTCTTTTGGTCAGCGACGAAGAGTTGCAGTTGCAACTGTTCTTGCTATGAAACCGGAGATTTTAGTTTTGGATGAACCTTCTTCAAACCTTGATCCTGCAAGTCGCAGAGAGTTGGCAGATATTTTGCGCGATTTAAAAATTACAACTTTAATGGTTACGCATGATATTCCTTATGCTTACGAGTTGTGCGAGAGATCAATTATTTTATCTGGCGGCGTTGTTGTTGCAGATGGGGATACTAAAACAATTCTTGGTGATTCAAAATTACTGAGTGAGAATCGCCTAGAGCTTCCCGTGGGTTTTTCGCTTTAAATCATTTGTTATTAAAAGAAAAAAGCCCCCCAATTCCTTGGAGGGCTTTTCGGTAATTCTTAGAGATCGTAATAAAGCTCGAACTCTGCTGGATGTGGACGCAAGCGGACGTAATCCACTTCTTCCTTACGCTTCCAAGTGATCCAAGTTTCGATTAGATCCTTTGTGAATACGCCACCCTTTAGTAAGAACTCGTGATCAGCTTCTAGGTTATCGAGCACCGCATCAAGTGATCCTGGAACTTGTTGGATAGAAGCGGCTTCGTCGCCTTCTAATTCATACAAGTCTTTATCGACTGGCTTTGGTGGTTCGATCTTGTTTTGGATGCCATCTAGTCCGGCCATAAGCATTGCGGCGAATGCTAGGTATGGGTTTGATGACGGATCTGGACAACGGAATTCAATGCGCTTTGCCTTTGGATTCGAACCAGTGATTGGGATACGAATACATGCAGAACGGTTACGAGCTGAGTAAACAAGATTTACTGGTGCTTCGTATCCTGGGACTAAGCGACGGTATGAGTTAACTGTTGGGTTAGTGAATGCAAGCAATGAAGGTGCATGCTTTAGAAGCCCACCGATATACCAACGAGCCATATCTGAAAGATCGCCATATCCATCAC